>JAXDIC010000042.1:0-4408 GCA_034664185.1 Thermoleophilaceae bacterium | reverse complement strand
GTGCCCTCGTACAGCGTCGTGACCCGCGCGTCGCGCAGGTAGCGCTCCACCGGGTGGTCGTCCACGTAGCCAGCCCCGCCGTGCACCTGGATCGCGCTGTTGGCGCTGCGCACCGCCGCCTCGGTGGCGAACAGCTTGGCCACCGACGTCTCGGTGGTGTTCGGCTGGCCGGTGTCCTTCAGCCACCCGGCGCGCCAGACCAGCCCGCGCGCGGCCTCGGTGTCCACGATCATGTCGGCGATCATCTGCTGCACGAGCTGGAACGCCGCGATCGGGCGCCCGAACTGCTTGCGCTCCTTGGCGTAGTCCACCGACGCGTTCACGCAGCCCTGACAGATGCCCACGCAGCCGGACGCGACGCTGAAGCGCCCTGAGTCGAGCGCCGACATCGCGATCTTGAAGCCCTCGCCGACCTCGCCCATCAGCGCCTCGTCGCCCACCTCCACGCCGTCGAGGAACAGCTCGGCGGTGTCCGACGCGCGCAGGCCCAGCTTGCCGTGCACCTCGGCGCTCGAGAACCCGTCCGAGTCCGTCGGCACCAGGAAGCACGCCAGTCCGCGGTGCTTCTTCTCCGGATCGGTCTGGGCGAAGATCAGCGCGACCTTGGCGTAGTTGCCCATCGAGATCCACTGCTTCTGGCCGGTCAGCTTCCAGCCGCCGTCGATCTTCTCCGCACGTGTCTTGAGGCTTGCGGCGTCGGACCCGCTGTCCGGCTCGGTCAGCCCGAAGCAGCCCAGGATCTCGGCCGTGCACAGCTTGGGCAGCCACTGCTTCTTCTGCTCCTCGCTGCCCCAGCGCTGGATCGACGAGCACACGAGCGAGGTCTGCACCGACACCACCGTGCGTGCCGACGAGTCGCCGCGCCCGATCTCCTCCACGATCAGCCCGTAGGTGCGGTAGTCCAGGCCGCGACCGCCGTACTCCTCGGCCACGATCGGCCCGAGGAAGCCCATCTCGCCCAGCTTGCGGACCAGGTCGAGGTCGAACTTCTCGTTGCGGTCGTTCTCGCGGGCGACCGGCACGATCTCCTTGTCGGTGAAGTCGCGGGCGGTCTCGCGGATCAGGCGCTGCTCGTCTGTCAGCTCGAAGTCGATCACGGCGCGGCAGGCTAGCGTGGTTGCGCTCAGAGCGGCGATAGTCGCGTGCTGGCCGCCTTCCAAACCGCCACCACATGGTCGCCCGTCGCCAGCCGCATCCGCTCCGCCGACGCGGTCGTGATCTCGGCCGCCAGCGCCTGCGGCGCCACCAGACCGACGCGGGTCCGGTTGCCGATGGCCGTCACGGCCACCACCTGCGCCGCGAGCCGGTTGCGCGCCGAGCCGTCCGCGCCCGCCCCGGCGTCGGCGCGCTCGATGGCGATGTCCCACGGGTGCACGCTGACCGCCACGGGCCCGCGCGCCTCGTCCACGCTGGTCACGGACCCGCCGCCGTCCAGCTCCACCGACGTCAGGCCGCCAGCGCCCGCCGCCGCCATGCCTGACAGGACGACGGCTCCCGTGAAGTCCGCCACGAAGCCGCTCGCCGGCGCCCCGGCCAGCCGGCTGGGGGCGGCCTGCTGCACGATGCGGCCGCCGTCGAGCACCGCCACCTCGCCGGCCAGCATGGCCGCCTCGGCGAAGTCGTGTGTGACGGCGATGACCGGCACGGCCAGGCCCGGCAGCAGCGCGGCCAGCTCCCGCGCCGCGTGAGCACGGGTGCGCGGGTCGAGCGAGGCCAGCGGCTCGTCCAGCAGCAGCGCGCGAGGCTCGGCCGCCAGCGCGCGGGCCACGGCCACGCGCTGGCGCTCGCCCCCCGACAGCTCCGCCGGTCGGGCCTCCGCGCGCTGGGCCACGTCCAGCCGCTCCAGCAGCTCGTACGCGCGCCGGCGGCGCTCGGCGCGCCCGCCGCTCACCCCGTAGGCCACGTTGCGCCACGCGCTCAGGTGCGGGAACAGGGCGTGGTCCTGGAACACCAGCCCGCAGCGACGCTGCTCCGGCGGCACGTCGATGCCGCTCGCGGTGTCCAGCCAGGTCCGATCGCCGCAGCGCACCCGGCCGGACCGCGGCCGCGTGAGGCCCGCAGCGACGCGCAGGAGCGTGGTCTTGCCCGCGCCCGACGGGCCCGCCAGCGCCAGCGGCATGCCAGGCGCGGCGCTCAGGGCAACGTCCAGGTCGACCGCGCCCACGCGCGTGCGCGCCTCAAGCTCGAGCATGGCGACCCGCCGCGAGCTTGACCGACAGGAGCAGGGCCAGGGATGCCGCCACCAGCACGGCCGACAGCGCCAGCGCCGAGGTGAAGTCGGTGCCGAAGCGCTCGTAGATCGCCAGCGGCGCTGTCTGCGTGATGCCCCGGAACGATCCGGCGAACATCAGCGTGGCTCCGAACTCGCCCAGGGCCCGCCCGAAGGCCAGCGCGGCGCCGGCCGCCAGCCCGGGTGCGGCCACGGGGACGGCGACGCGCGCGAACGTGGACGCGGGCCCGGCGCCCATCGTGCGCGAGGCCTCGAGCAGGTTGACGTCCACCGCGCCGAACGCCGCCTGCGCCTGGCGGACGTAGAACGGCGCCGAGACGAACGCGAGCGCCACCACCACGCCAGCGGTCTCCAGGACCAGCCGTATGCCCGCGTCGTGCAGTGCGCCTCCGAGCAGTCCCTGCGGACCGAGCGCCGCCAGCAGGCCGAGTCCCGCCACCGCCGGCGGAAGCACCAGCGGCAGCTCGACCAGCGTGGTGACCAGCGCGCGGCCGCGGAACGAGCGCGTGGCCAGGAGGTAGGCGGCCGGCGTGCCGACGGCGATCACGATCGCCAGGGCGATGGCGCTGCACTCCAGGCTGAGCCGCAGCGCGTCGAGCGCCGCGCTGTCGCCAAGGCTGGACACGAGCGCCCCGGGCCCGGTGTGCACGAAGATCGCGACCACGGGGAGCGTGAGGAAGCAGAGGGCGACGGTGAGCGCCGCGGCCGTGAGGAGCGAGAACGGCCTCACGGCTAGGGCGACGGCGGCGGCGGCGTGAACCCGGCCGCGCGCAGGGCTGCCTGTCCGGCTCCCGCCAGCAGGCCGCGCACGAACCTCTGGGCGTCCACGCGGTGCCCGGTGCGGCTGACCACCGCGGCGGCGTACGCAATACGTGGCAGCAGCCGCGCCGGCAGCTCGATCGCGCGCAGCCTCCCGCCGGCCGCACGCACGTCGGTGGCGTAGACGAAGCCGGCGTCGGCGGCGCCCTGGCTGAGCTTGCCGACGATTCCGGCCACGTCGGGCTCGCGCGAGCGGACGTTGGCGAGGATGCGCCGCCGCTGGGCGGCGGGCAGGCGGCCAAGCAGCTGCGTCGTGTACGAGCCGACCGGCACGCTGGACGATCCGGTGACCACCGTCGTCCCCGGCCGCGCGAGATCGGCAAGCGACCGAACGTTCGAGGAACTCGCTGGCACGGCCAGCACGAGCCGGTTGGAGGCGAACACCACCGGACGCTCCACGAGGCCGGCTGCGAACAGCGCCTGCGGAAGCTTGGTGTTGGCCGCCGCGAACACGTCCGGCCGCGCACCCGCGCGTATCTGCGCCGCCAGCTGGTCCGAGCCCGCGAACGAGTAGCGCAGCTCCAGGCCGGGGACCGTTTGCCCGTACGCGGTCAGAGCCGTCTTGAGCGACGTCGCCGCGGACACCGTGAGCGACGCCTTGCCGCCTCCACCGCCGCCGCCGCATCCGGCCAGCGCGATGGCGCAGACCAGCGCCGCCGCGACCAGCCCGCTGCGGCCGCTCACCCGCCGGCCTCGACCATCACCGACGTGGCCTTGACCGTGGCGGTGGCGCGCACCCCCTCGGCCAGCCCGAGCTCCTCGACGGCGTCGCGGGTGACCGCCGCCGTGACGCGGAACGGCCCGGCCTGGAGCTCGACCAGCGCCATCACGCCGTCCACCTCCACCGAGCGGACCACCCCGGGGAAGCGGTTGCGCGCCGACAGGGACCCACCCGTCCGGTGGCGATCCGGCCGCGCCCGCAGGCGCTCCAGCTCGCGCACCGGAACCCGGCGCCGGTTTCGCTCGTCGCGCGTGGTGCGAAGCTTGCCCGCGCGGTCCCAGCGCCGGAGCGTGTCCACGCTGACGCCCAGCGCGCCCGCGGCCTCGCCCAACGAAACGTCTCCTGCCATCTGCCTAAGCATTGCATAGGCAGCCCCAGAGCGGGACGCGTCAGGCCGTAGGGTTCTCCACGACCATCGCCATCCCCTGGCCCACGCCGATGCACATGGTGGCCAGCCCGTAGCGCAGCCCGCGCCGGCGCAGCTCCCAGATCAGTGTGCCCAGCAGGCGGGCGCCCGACGAGCCCAGCGGGTGCCCCAGCGCGATCGCCCCGCCGTTCACGTTGAGCTTCTCGTGCGGGATGTCCAGCTGGCGCATCGAGGCCAGCACCTGGGCGGCGAACGCCTCGTTGAGCTCGAC
>JAXDIC010000024.1:0-5099 GCA_034664185.1 Thermoleophilaceae bacterium | reverse complement strand
ACCGCGGCGACACCGACGGCGCCACGTTGATCACGCAGCGGCACCCGGTGGCCACGAGGTCCTCGCCCGCCACCCGATCGATCCCCGCGTGGTCGATCACCGCCACGTGCTCGGGCCCCAGTCGCTTGACCAGGTCCTTGGTGCGCTTGCCCAGGCGGACGGAGCCGGTGAACTCGTGCGGAGCGGCGCTGGCGCCCTCGCTGAGAGCGGCCGGCGGCCGTGCGCGCATGGCGCGGGATTTCAATCGTGGCGCGGCCATTGAACTGACACCCCTCGTGCCGCCCCGGAGTCTACGTCGCGAACGCTAAGCGGCGGCGAGCAGTTCTTTAGCGTGGCGCCTGGCCCCGGCATCGGAGCTGTCGGCTCCGAGCATGCGGCAGAGCTCGGCCACCACGTCGGCGCCCTCGAGCGGCTCGACCGTGGCGTGGGCCAGCTGGCCGGCCGCCTCCTTCTCGATGCGGAAGTGCGAGTCGGCGAGCGACGCGATCTGAGGCAGGTGGGTGATGCAGACGACCTGCCTGCCGCGGCTGAGCCGGCGCAGACGCTCTCCCACCGCGCGCGCGGTCTGCCCGCCCACGCCGGCGTCCACCTCGTCGAACACGAGCGTGTCCGCCCCATCGCCGCTGGCCACGCTCATCAGGGCGAGCATCACGCGTGACAGCTCGCCGCCCGACGCGATCTCCCGCACCGGCCCAGCCGGGACCCCCGGGTTGGGGGCGACGGTGAGCTCGACGCGGTCGGCGCCGCTCTGCCCCAGCTTGTCGAGCGGCTCGACCTGGACCTGGAACGACGCGTCCTCCATGGCGAGCTGGCGCAGCTCCCCGACGACCGCCTTCGCGAGTCGCGGCGCGGCCGAGCGGCGCGCGTCGCTGAGCCTTGCGGCCAGCTTGCGCTCGTCGGCCTCGGCCGCCCGCAGCTGGGCGCCCACCCGCTCCAGGTCGACCTCCGCGGACTCCAGCCGCTCCCGCTCGGACCGGCAGCGCTCCGCGTGGTCGATGACCGCCTGGACCGTGCCACCGTGCTTGCGCTTGAGCCGCTCGTAGCCGTCCAGGCGCTCCTCGACCTGCTCCAGCTGCCCGGGCTGGGCGTCCAGCCCGCCGGCGTAGCGACGCAGCTCCCCGCCGAGGTCGTCTGCCTCGATGCGCAGCGCGCGCAGGCGCTCGGCCAGGCCGTCCAGCTGCCCGTCGACGCCCGCCACGGCGTCGGCCAGCCGCTCGGCCTCCGCAAGTGCCGAGGCGGCCCCCGACCCGTCCGCGGCCTCGGGTGCCAGCGCCTCCGCGCCGGCGCCGGCCGCGGCGCGCAGGGCGTCGATGCGGCGCAGGCGCTGGCGCTGGTCCACCAGGGCCTGCTCGTCGTCGGCGCTGGGGTCGAGCTGCTCGATCTCCTCGATCTCGAACGCAAGCAGGTCGCGGTCGCGGTCGAGCGCGCCGGCCCGAGCCCGAAGCTCCTCCAGCTCGCGCCGCAGGCCGGCCGCGGCCCGGTGGCGATCGGCATACCGCTGGCGGAGCTCCATGTGCGCCGGGCCGCAGAACGCGTCGAGGATCTGGAGCTGCGCCGAGGCGACCGTCAGGCGGCGGTGCTCGTGCTGGCCGTAGAAGGCAAGCAGCCGGCCGCCGAGCTCACGCAGGTCGGCGGCCGTGGCGGACCGGCCCTGCACGAACGCACGCGTGCGGCCCTCCGCTCCCACCCGGCGTCCGAGCACGATCTCCTCGTGCTGGTCGCCCAGGCGCTCGCGCAGGTCCGCCATGGCGTCGCCCTCCAGCAGGCCCGCCGGCGCCTCGAACACGCCCTCGACATACGCCTCTGGCGCCCCCGGCCGGACGACGCCCGAGCGCGGGCGCCCGCCCAGGAGCAGGTCGAGCGCCTGGGCCAGCATGGTCTTGCCCGCCCCGGTCTCGCCCGTGATGGCGACCAGGCCGGGCCCCAGCCGCAGCTCGGCCCGCTCGATGAGCAATAGGTTCTCGACCCGCAGTTCGAGCAGCATCGGCCCAGGTCTAGCAGCGAGACCCGACGGAGCGGCGCCGGCCGCTGCCTCTACGACGCGATCGTCACGTCGCCGTCACGTTCGTCGCGGAGAAGTCACCGGGCCAGGCGGCCGAACTTGTCGCGGAAGCGGTGGTAGAAGGTGGCCCCGTCGAGCTGCGCCAGGAGCACCTGGTCGTGGTGGAACCGCAGCTCCAGGCTGCCGCCCGGCGGCAGCTCCCCGACCGGCCGTCCGTCGTGGGTGATGTCGACCGCCTCGCGCGACGACTCGTTGACCACGGTGAGCGTGTCGTCGGGCGCTACGACCAGAGCCCTGGCGGTGAGCGTGTGGGGCGCGATGAACGAGACCACGAACCCCTCCACCCCCCACGCCAGCACGGGTCCGCCGTTCGCGAGGTTGTAGCCGGTGGAGCCGACCGGGGTGGCCGCCACGAGGCCGTCGCAGCGCACCCGGCCCAGCTGCTCGGTGCCGACCGAGTACCCCAGCAGCGCCACTCGCCCGGTGGGCCGGCGCTCGAACGAGATGTCGTTCACGCCGAGGCGGCGCTGACCCTCGAACTCCACCCCGAGCGCGGGCATGGGCAACACCTCGAAGTCGCCGGCCAGTGCCCGCTGGATCCCGTCGTCGACATGCTCGCGGTCGACGGTCGATAGGAACCCGATCTCGCCATAGTTGAACGCGAACACCGGTGCTCGGTGGTTCGCGGCCGCCCGCAGGGCGGTGAGGATGGTGCCGTCGCCGCCGAACACCACGGCGAGGTCGAACGGGTCCTCCGGGTCGGCGCCCAGGACGCACCCCGGGGCCTCCGCGAGCGAGTGCTTCTCCGCCTCGGCCGTGGGGATGCGAACCTCGATGCCAGCCGCGGCGGCGGCGTCGATCAGACGCCGGACCGCAGGACCGCTGTCCGTCGGGTCGTCGTGGGTGAACAGGGTGACCGCCCGCGGCGGCTTCACGGCTCGACCTCCGCCGCCGCCGCGGCCAGGTCGTCCAGGCCGCCGTCGCGCTCCGCTTCGGCCAGCCAGACGAAGGTCTCGCGGTTGCCGGCCGGCCCCGGCAGCTCCGAGGACGCCATGCCCAGAACAGGCCAGCCCTCGGCGACCATCGCGGCGGCCACCGAGACCAGCGCCTCGCGCCGGTCGTCGGCGGACCGCACCACGCCGCCCTTGCCCACCCGCTCCTTGCCGACCTCGAACTGGGGCTTGATCAGCGCCACGCAGTCGAAGGTGGGAGCGGCCGATGCCAGTACGGCCGGCAGGACCTTGAGCAGCGAGATGAAGGACACGTCCACCACCATGAGGTCGGGGCGGTAGGGCAGGATCCGGGGCTCGATGCCGCGCGCGTTGGTGCGCTCGATCACGGTCACCCGCGGATCGTTCCGCAGGCCCCAGTCCAGCTCCCCGTAGCCCACGTCCAGCGCCACCACGTGCGACGCGCCTCGCTTGAGCAGGCAGTCCGTGAAGCCGCCGGTGGAGGCTCCGACGTCGAGGCAGCGGCGCCCCTCCGGGTCCAATCCAAGGCGGTCGAGCGCGTTGGCCAGCTTCACCCCGCCGCGGGAAACGAACGGCGGCGGAGCGTCCACCGCGAGGGGCACCTCACCCGCCACCAGCTGCCCCGGCTTGTCCGCGCGCCTGCCGTCGTCGCCGATCCGGACCGTGCCCGCCAGCACGGCCGCGGCCGCGCGCGAGCGGGTCTGGAACAGGCCCCGTTCCACCAGCAGCGCGTCAAGCCTCGTCTTCGGCATCGCCGGAGGGTACCCACGGACAGCGCGCGGGCGATTGTGTGCCGGCTCGCACACAAGAACGGACACCGCGGGGGTAGCTTGCAGGCACAAGCTTCTTCCCCATCGATTACATACGCATCACTCCTCCCTCGAGCGGCCCGCCAAGACGGCGGGTCGCTCTTTTTCTGGGCGAGCCGGGTGCGACGAGCCGGGCGGCACCGAGCCGCGCTCAGGCGCTCAGACCAGGGCGCTGGACCTGCTGCCCACGGCCTCGAGCACGCGCTCGACGACGGCTTCAGGAGTGAGGCCGACCTCCTGGTGCAGCAGCGCCGGCTTGCCGTGCGTGACGAACCGGTCCGGCAGCCCGACGCGCAGGAGGCGGGTGTCGGCGCCCATGTCGCGGTCCATCATCAGCTCTGCCACGGCCGACCCGAAGCCGCCCTGCACCACGCCGTCCTCGATCGTCACGATCAGCTCGTGCTCGGCGGCCAGCGTGGTCACCAGCTCCTGGTCGAGCGGCTTGGCGAAGCGCGCGTCGGCCACCGTCACGTCAAGGTCGTGCTCCTCGAACAGCGCGGCCGCCCGCAGCGCCAGCGGCACGCCGAACCCGTAGCCCAAGAGCGCCACCCGATCGCCCTCGCGCAGCACCTCGCCGCGCCCGACCTCGATCGCGCGCGGCTTGGTGGGGATCGGAACGCCCTCGGCCTCGCCGCGCGGGTAGCGCAGGGCGATGGCGCCGTCGTCCCACAGCGTGGCGGTGTGGAGCATGTCGGCGAGCATCGCCTCGTCGCGCGGCGCCATCAGGACGATGTTGGGCAGGCAGCGCATGTAGGCGATGTCGAATGCGCCGTGATGCGTCGGACCGTCGTCGCCGACGAGGCCCGCGCGGTCCATGGCGAACACGACGTTCAGGCGCTGGAGGCAGACGTCGTGGACGATCTGGTCGTAGGCGCGCTGGAGGAAGGTGGAATAGATGGCGGCCACGGGCTTCATGCCGCCCAGCGCCAGCCCGGCGGCGAACAGGACCGCGTGCTGCTCGGCGATCCCGACGTCGTAGTAGCGGTCGGGCAGCTCCTTCTGGAGGATGTTGAGGCCGGTGCCGGAGTTCATGGCCGCGGTGATCCCCACCACGCGCTCGTCGCGCCGGCACTCGTCTACGAGCGCGTTGCCGAACACGGTCGTGTACTGCGGCGGCGCGGTCGGCACCGACGTCTCTGGGGCCGGCTTCTTCGGCGCGGCCTTGCGGTCGACGATCGACGCGGGCTTGGCGGCGTGCCACTTCTCCATGCCCTCCAGCCCGCCGTCCTCGGCCGGCTCGAAGCCCTTGCCCTTGACCGTCTTGATGTGCACGACGACCGGCCGATCGGCCTCCAGCGCCTCGCCGATCGCCTCGCG
>JAXDIC010000012.1:0-4129 GCA_034664185.1 Thermoleophilaceae bacterium | reverse complement strand
CGCGTCATGGCCACGTGCAGCAGGCGGCGCGCCTCCCACTCCTGCACCGTGCGCGGGTCCCAGCCGGAGTCCGGCAGCGACTCCTTGACCAGCGCATCGGGCACCGCGTCGGCGCGCTGGCGGCGCGCTCCCGGGATGCGCGAGGCCGTCAGTCCCAGCACGAAGACGTGATCGAACTCGCGACCCTTCGAGGCGTGCATCGTCATCACCTGCACGGCGCCGGCCAGCTCGGGCGCGGCCACCTCCTCCTCGGGGAGCCCCGCCTCGGCGACGGCGGCCAGGTAGCGCGCGAAGTCGCGCGAGGAGGCTCCCGGCTCGCGCCGGACGAAGCCGGCCGAGAGGTCCGCCAGCTTGGCGATGTTGACCAGCCGCTCGACGGTGTCGGCCTGGGCCTTGAACACCTGCTGGCGGCGCAGGCCGATGCGCTCGATCAGCCTGTGCACGAAGCGGTCGGGCGGCATCTCCTCGAACGCGCGGCACGCGGAGCGGTAGATGCGCAGGAAGGCGAGGACGCGGTCGCGGCCCTCGGGCGAGAGCTGGGGCGTCTCGACCGCAGCCTCGATGCCGGACACCATGTCGAGCTTGCGCCGGCGGGCGAGCTGGGTGAGGCGCGCGATGTCCACCGGGCGGAGCTCGATGGGCGGTCGTGACAGGGCGCGCACCACGGCGTTCGAGTCGCCCGGGTCGGACAGCAGGCGCAGCCACGCCAAGACGTCCCGCACCTCGGAGCGCTGGAAGTACGCGGCCGCCCCGGCCAGCCTGAACGGCAGCCCCCGCTCCTCGAGCGCCGAGCCCACCAGCGCGCCCTCCGCCTTCACGGAGCGCACCAGGACGCACACCTGCTCGGGGGCAACACCGGCGGTGGTGATCAGCCGCTCGGCCTCCGCCGCCAGCTGCTGGGCCTGGGCGCGCTCGGAGCCGCAGTGCCAGAAGCGCACGTCGCCCCCGGCCCGACCGCGCAGGCGCTTGTCCATCCGAGCCGGGATGGGCGCGACCACGGCGTGCGCCGCCTCGAGAATGCGCCGTCCGGAGCGGAAGCTTCGCTCGAGCAGGACCACCTTGGCGTCGGGGTACTCGCGCTTGAAGTCCTCGATGTTCTTCTGAGAGGCGCCGCGAAAGCGGTAGATCGCCTGGTCGTCGTCACCCACCACCGTCACGTTGCGGTGCTCCTGGCACAGGAGCCGCAGGACCATCCCCTGCGCGAAGTTGGTGTCCTGGTACTCGTCCACCAGGACGTGGCGGAAGCGCGTGGCCAGCCGGCGACGCACGTGCGGCTTGGAGTGCAGCAGCTCGAAGGCGCGCAGGATCAGGTCGCCGAAGTCCAGCGCGCCGCGCTCCGCCAGCAGCCTGTCGTGGTCCGCGTAGAGGTGCGCGAACTCCAGCTCGCGCTCCGCGTGGGCGCGCTCGGCGTCGTCGCGCGCGTCGGAGGTGAGGGACTCGGCGAAGCGGAGGTAGTCGGCCGGCGAGACCATCTCGTCCTTCAGGCGGTCGATGCGCGAGACGAAGCTGGCGAGCAGCGGGGCAGGATTGCCGCGGATCTCGTGCCGGCGCAGCTTCAGCTCGTCGATGCGGTCGAGCAGGAGGGCAAGCCGGTCGGGCGCCGTGACCGGCGCGAAGAACGGGTCGATCCCGGCCTCGAGCGCCTCCTCGCGGAGGAGCCCGGCGCAGAAGGCGTGGAAGGTGGACACCGACAGCTCCTCCCACGGGCCCGCGATGCAGGTCTCAAGCCGCTCCCGCATCTCGGTTGCGGCGCCGTTCGAGAACGTGAGCGCGAGGATGGCGTCGGCGGGCGTGCCCTCCTCCACCAGCCAGGAGAAGCGCTCCACCAGCGTGCGCGTCTTGCCCGTGCCCGCGCCGGCCAGCACCAACAGTGGACCGCCCGGGTGGGTCACGGCGTCGAGCTGTGCGGCGCTCAGGGCGCCGGCGGGCGGCGGCATCGCTCCTAGGATAAGCCGCCCCATGGGTTCCCCGAACGGCGTCCATGCCGCTCTCTCCGCCGATTGGCTCAGCGCGTCGCGACGGGCGGCCGAGGCTGCGCGCCGCGCGCTGGCGGGATACCCGGAGTACGCCGACCGGGCGCGCGAGACCGGGCGCGGAGAGGGCGGCGACATGACGCTGGCCATCGACCGCGCGGTGGAGGACACCGTGCTGGCGGAGCTTCGATCGTTCGGCGTAGGCGTCACCGTGGTTACCGAGGAGCGGGGAGTGCTCGACGTTGCCGGCGGCGGCCCCGCGCGGGTGCTGCTGGACCCGATCGACGGATCGCTGAACGCCAAGCGCGGACTCCGGCCCTACGCGCTGTCGTTGGCCGTGGCGTCCGGGGACACGATGGCCGACGTCGAGTTCGGCTACGTGGCGGACCTGCCCGGCGGCGAGGAGTGGTGGGCACTGCACGGGCAGGGGGCGTTCCACGACGGGGCGCCGCTGCGTCTGCCCGGCGGGTCGCGGCTGGAGCTGCTCGCCGTGGAGTCGGCGCGGCCGGAGCTGGTGGCCGACGCGGGCGCCGCGCTGATCGCAACCGAGGCGCGGCGGCTGCGGATGATCGGCTCGATCGCGCTCTCCCTCTGCTTCGTCGCGTCGGGTGGAGTGGACGCGATGGTCAGCCTGCGTCCGTGCCGCTCGATCGACGCCGCGGCGGGGCAGCTGATCGTGCGCGAGGCGGGCGGCACAGTCGTCTTCCCGGACGCCGGTGACGGGCGTCTGGGCGCCGGGCTGGACCTGGACATGCGTTCGCGCGTGGTCGCGGCGCCCACCACCGAGACCCTCGACCGACTCGGCGCGCTGGCGCTCGCGCATTCCGGGTAACTGAGTCGGATGGCCAGACTGAGAAGGTCCGACTGCTCGGGCCCGGGGATCACGCGCCGCCGGCGCGGTCGCGGGTTCGAGTTCCTCGACGAGAAGGGCAGGCGGATCGAGGACCCCGAGGTGATCGAGCGGATCGCCGAGCTGGCCATCCCGCCGGCGTGGAAGGACGTCTGGGTGTGCCCGTGGCCGATGGGCCACCTCCAGGCCACAGGCGTCGACGCACGCGGCCGCAAGCAGTACCTCTACCACCGCAAGTGGCGCGAGCGCCGCGACCAGCAGAAGTTCGACGAGATGACCGACTTCGCGCGCGCGCTCCCGCGCATGCGCAGGCGGGTGGGCAAGGACTTGAAGGACAGCGAGCTGACCCGGCGGCGCGCGCTTGCCTGCGCCGTCCGGCTGCTGGACCGCGGCTTCTTCCGCGTGGGGGGTGAGGACTACGCCGTGGAGAACGAGACCTACGGGCTGGCCACCATCCGCAAGTCGCACGTGAGCCTGGGCGACCGCACGATCGAGTTCGACTATCCAGCGAAGAGCGGCCAGCGGCGCATCCAGTCGATCGTCGACCCCGAGGTCTACGCAATCGTGGCTGAGCTGAAGCGCCGCCGCGGCGGCAGCGCGGAGCTGCTGGCATACCGCGACGGGCGGCGCTGGGTGGACATCAAGTCGGCCGACATCAACGAGTACGTGAAGGAGGTCACCGGCGGTGACTTCTCGGCCAAGGACTTCCGCACCTGGAACGCCACCGTCCTGGCTGCCGTCGCGCTGGCGGTCTCCGGGCCGATGGCGAGCGCGTCGAAGACGGCCCGCAACCGGGCGAAGGTGCGCGCGGTGAAGGAGGTGGCCCACTACCTGGGTAACACCCCGGCCGTCTGCCGCGCGTCCTATATCGATCCGCGCGTCTTCGACCGCTTCGATTCGGGCGTGACGATCGGCGGGGCTCTATCGGACCTGGGCGAGACCGGCGACATCGCAGCGCTCCATGGCCCGGTGGAGGATGCCGTGCTCGACCTGATAGCCGAGGAGGAGTCGCCGGCGATCGAGAAGGTAGCTTGAGCAGCCGCATGGCCCAGATCGCGATCCTCGACATCGACGGCACGCTGGTGGACACCAACTACCAGCACGCGATCGCCTGGTACCGAGCGTTCCGCCAGCACGACATCGTGCTGCCGATCTGGCGCATCCACCGCCACATGGGCATGGGCGGCGACCAGCTGATCGCGTCGCTGACAGACGAGAAGACGGAGGACGAGAAGGGCGACGACATCCGCACGGCCGAGAAGGCGCTGTACATGGCGCTGATCGAGGAGTGCGAGCCGATGGAGGG
>JAXDIC010000006.1:0-5229 GCA_034664185.1 Thermoleophilaceae bacterium | reverse complement strand
CGGTCAAGGACGCAGGGCGAAGCCTTTGGTGGCACCAAAGGCGAGCCCGAGGACGCCGATCCGGCGTAGATATCGCGCGTCATCCGCGTGCGCGGGGTCGCGGGATCAGTCATCTGCGATGCGCAAGCCCGCCGAGCGGCTGGGGACCGCCCGGCGGTGCGTGGATCTGTACGTCAGCGACGCCTCTTGGCGGAGCCTGGAGCCTGCTCGCGCGGCGGGAACTTCTCCCGCTCGGCCTTGGTCATCTTCCTGATGACCAGCGAGCCCTTCTCCACATCGCGGGCGATCTCCTCGAGCTTCGCGTCGCGACGCTCTTGGTTGCGCTCGGCCTGCGACTTCATACGCTCAGAGAGCGGTGACGTTTACGGCCTTCGGCCCCTTGTCGCCCTGCTCGGCGTCGAAGGAGACCTTGGCCCCTTCGGCGAGAGAGCGGTAGCCGTCGCCGCCGATTCCGCTGTGATGGACGAAAAGGTCCTTGCCACCCTCGTCGGGCGTGATGAATCCGAAGCCCTTTTCGTCGCTGAACCATTTGACCGTTCCGGTCGCCATTGTTCCTCCACTGCTTTCTTTGTGTGCTCAGTTCACGGAGGAAGCTGCGAGCAACGACCTGCGAACGTGCACTTCTTTGCCGGATCTATGCCCGGCCCTCAAGCGAAACTAGCAGGTTGGGCGGCGGCTGACACGCAGGTTGCAGGCAGGAGCCGCTGGCGGGCGCGTCGAATGCGTGCTACCTCTTGGAAGGATTCGCACACGGGGGCCGGACGCCCCCATCTCGAGACAAGGGAGTCATATGAAGATCCTTCTTCGCATCGTCGCGGTGCTGTTCGTTGCCATCGCGGCCCTGCTGACCTACGCGGTGATCAACGCCCTCGCTTCCGCGGGCGGCGCACGTCCCGGCGTGGCGGTCGCCTACGTCATCGGCTCGATCGTCCTCGTCGCTGGCGCGGTCAAGCTCTGGCGCATCGCGTCGCGCCCGAAGGCCGACGCCGCGCCGCAGGCCGCCGCCTAGCGCAGCCAGCCATTCTCGCGGGGGGCGTCGAGCCCTCCGCGAGCCAGCCGCGCGTACCGCGACAATCCGGTCATGCGCATCTCAGCCAAGGCTGACTACGCGGTGCGGGCGGCCCTGGAGCTGGCCGCGGCCGACGACCCTCCCGTCAAGGGCGAGCGCCTGGCGCAGGCGCAGGGCATCCCGCTCAAGTTCCTCGAGAACATCCTCATCGATCTGCGGCACTCCAGCATCGTGGCCAGCCAGCGCGGGCCCGACGGCGGCTACCGGCTGGCCCGTCCCGCCGCTGAGGTCACGGTGGCGGACGTCGTCAGGGCGGTCGACGGCCCGCTGGCCGTCGTGCATGGGGAGCCGCCCGAGGAGATCGCGTACGAGGGCGTGGCCAGCGGCCTCCAGCAGGTATGGGTGGCGCTGCGGGCAAGCGTCCGCGCGGTGCTCGAGGAGGTGACGCTGGCGGACATCGTCGAGGGCTCGATCCCGGCCTCGGTCTTGGAGCTGGCCCGGGAGCCCGACGCGTGGGAGCGCCGCTGAAGGCAGCCGCCTAGCTGGCGACCGCCAGCAGCGGCTGGCTAGGGCGTACGTACACGATCTGCCCCTCCTCCAGCTCGAGCTGGTCCACCTCGGGCCGGGTGAGCTGCGCGAACAGCGGCCGCCCGTCGCCCGTGGCCAACTCGATCCTCACCTCGAAGCCGAGGTGGATCACCCGTTCGACGATCGCCTCCGTGGCCCCCGGCGCGGGTGCCACCAGCAGGTTGACGTCGTGCGGCCTCACCGCCTCGCCGCCGATGTGCGTGACCGGGCCCACGAAGCCCATCACGAACTCGGTCGCCGGCCGCTCGTAGACGTCCCGAGGCGTGCCGACCTGCTCCACGCGGCCCTCGTTCATCACCACGATCTGCTCCGCGACCTCCATCGCCTCCTCCTGGTCGTGCGTGACGAAGATCGTGGTCACGTGCACGTCGTCGTGAAGGCGCCGCAGCCAGGCGCGCAGCTCCTTGCGGACGGTGGCGTCCAGCGCGCCGAACGGCTCGTCCAGCAACAGGACCCGGGGCTCGACGGCCAGTGCGCGGGCCAGCGCCATGCGCTGCCGCTGGCCGCCCGACAACTGGGCCGGGTAGCGGTTGGCGTAGCCCTCGAGGTGAACCAGCTCCAGGAGCTCCTCCACTCGCGCCTGGACGCGCTCGCGCGGGGCCTTCCGGATCTTCAGCCCGAACGCGACGTTCTCGCGCACGGTCATGTGCTTGAACGCCGCGTAGTGCTGGAACACGAACCCGACGTCTCGCTGGCGCGCCGGCGCGTGCGTCCGGTCCTCACCCGCGATCAGCACGCGTCCCTGGTCGGGCGCCTCGAGGCCGGCGATTATGCGCAGCAGGGTCGACTTGCCGCTGCCGCTCGGGCCAAGCAGCGCGGTGAGCGAGCCGTCGCGGACCTCCAGCGAAACGTCGTCGACCGCCCGGAAGTCGCCGAAGCTCTTCCCCACGCCTTGGATGACGATTGACATCAGGCCACTTCCTTCCGTCGGAGCAGGGTCATGAGAAGAAGCGTCGCCACGGCCATCGACCCCAGTACGAGCGACGCCGCGTAGGCGCCGGTCAGGTCGAACGCCTCGAAGCGATCCTGGACCTGCAGCGTCAGGGTCTCGGTCTGACCCGCGACGTGACCGGACACAACGCTGACCGCGCCGAACTCGCCGAGGGCGCGCGCGGTCGTGAGCACGACGCCGTACGCGACGCCCCAGCGGATGGCCGGGAGCGTGATGCGCCAGAAGGTCTGCAGCGGGGTGGCGCCCAGGGTCGCGGCGGCGTCCTCCTGCTCGCTGCCCACCTCGCGAAGCACCGGGATCACCTCGCGCACGACGAATGGCAGCGACACGAAGACGGTGGCCAGCACCATCCCGGGCGTCGAGAAGATGACCTGCACCCCGTGGTCGATCAGCCAGGCGCCGAACCAGCCGTGGCGGCCGTAGACCAGGATCAGAGCCAGGCCGACGACCACCGGCGAGACAGCGAACGGGATGTCGATGAGCGCGTTGACGAGTCCGCGCCCGCGGAAGCGGTGGCGCACGATCGCCAGCGCGGCCACGATTCCGAAGATCGTGTTGAGCGGGACCGCTATGGCCACCAGCTGCACCGTCAGCCAGAACGCGTGCTGGGCCGCGGGCGTGGTGACCGAGTCCCACGCGGCTCCGAAGCCGTGCTCGAAGGTCCGGTAGAAGACGAGCCCCACGGGCAGCACGAGGAGCGCCGCCAGGTAGGCGAGCGCGACGCCGCGAAGCGCCAGCCTAGACCTCATGGCGCCGCCTCCAGCGCGACACGCCGCCGATCGCTCCGAGCATCGCGAGCGAGATCAGGAGGAGGACGACCGAAACCGCCGCGGCGGTGGGCACGTCGTCCGACTCGTTGCGCCCGAAGATGAATACCGACGCCACCTCCGTCTTGAACGGGAGGTTGCCCGAGATGAGCACCACCGAGCCGAACTCCCCGATCGCGCGGGCGAACGCGAGCGCGATGCCGGACAGCATCGCGGGCGCGATGTTGGGCATTACCACCCTCCAGAACACCTGCCGAGGCGTGGCGCCGAGCGAAGTGGCGGCGTCCTCCATCTCCGGGTCGAGCGAGAGGAGGACCGGCTGCACCGCGCGGACCACGAACGGCAGGGTCACGAACAGGAGCGCCATGGCCACCCCCACGCGCGTGTAGGCGATGTTCACGCCAAGCGGGCTGCGCGGACCGTAGAGAGCCAGGAGGGTGAGTCCCGCGACGATCGTCGGCAGCGCGAACGGGAGGTCGATCAGCGCGTTGACCAGCCCCTTGCCGCGGAACCGGTCGCGAACCAGCACCCACGCGATCAGGGTGCCCGCGACCGCGTTGACGGCCACGACCGCCACGGAGACGATCACCGTCAGCTCCAGCGCCGCCACCGCCTCGCGGCTGGACACAGCGCGCCAGAACGCTCCCAGCCCGCCGTCGAGCGAGCGAGCGGCCACCGCCGCCAGCGGGAGCAGGACGACGATGCTCAGGTACGTCATGGCCACGCCACGACCAAGCGCGGCGCCGCCTGGAGGCGACACCGCGCGCGGTGGTGGGAGGGCCAGTTGTGCCGCGCTAGCCGGAGGCAGTCGACACCCCGTTCTTGCGCTCGATCCCGGCAACGATGCCCGCCTGCGGATCGAAGAACTTCTTCGTCACCGTCGTCCAGCCGCCGAACTTCTGGATCGTGAACAGCTGGGCCGGCTTGGGGAATTTCGCGGCTCCGGGGGTGCCCGCCACGACCGGGCGATAGCCCTTGGCGGCGAAGATCGACTGCGCCGCCGGGGTGTAGAGGAACTTGACGAACGAGTTCGCCGCCTTCGCGTCCCCCGGGTTCTTCGTGACCGCGACCGGGTTCTCGATCAGGATCGTCTGATCGGGAACGACGTAGTCCAGCTTGATCCCCTTCTGCTGCGCGGTGATCGCCTCGTTCTCGTACGAGATCAGCACGTCGCCCTTGCCGCCGGCGAACGTCTGCAACGCGTCGCGGGCGCTCTTGTCCTGCACGGCCACGTTCTTGAACAGCGAGCCCAGGAACGCCTCCGCCTGCGCCGGGGACCTGCCGCTCGCGATCTGGCTGCCGTAGGCCGCCATCACGTTCCAGCGAGCGCCGCCGGAGGTGAACGGGTTGGGTGTGATCACCTGCACGCCCGGCTTGATCAGGTCGCTCCAGGTCTTGATGTGCTTCGGGTTGCCCTTCCGGACGGCGAGCGCCACCACGGAGTCGGTGACGATCCCCTTGTTCGGGCCGCTGTTCCACGACGGAGCCACGATTCCCGCCTTGACCAGTCGGGCGACGTCCGGCGCCAGCGAGAACTCGACCACGTCGGCATGGAGCCCGCCCTCGACCGCGCGGCTCTGGTCGCCGGACGCGCCGTACGACTGCGTGAACGACACGCCCTTGCCGGCCGGGGTCTTCTGGAACGCGGGAATCAGCTCGGCGTACGCCTCCTTCGGTGTGGAGTACGCCACCAGCCCGACCTTCTTCGCGCCGCCGCCTCCGGAGCTGCCGCAGCCCGCCGCCGCGAGGGCCAGGGCGGCGAGCGCCGCGATTGCCACGACCGCCTGCCGGCGAGCTCGTCTCATGCGATAGTTCCTATTCTTGATCAGGTTTATAGACATTTGGCCGCGGCAATCTACCATGCCGCGCTGGCCGGCACGCCGGGACGCCCGTGGATAGGTGGGCCGCCGCCC
>JAXDIC010000397.1:0-3085 GCA_034664185.1 Thermoleophilaceae bacterium | reverse complement strand
GACGCCGACACCTTCCGGATCACGTGGTTGCGGCGGTCGGCCACGAGGAACCCGCCGTCGGGGGTCGGGGTCACGCCCCTCGGCTGGTACATCTCGGCCATCGTGGCGGGCCCGCCGTCGCCCATGTAGCCCTGGGTCCCGTTCCCCGCGATCGCCGTGATGACGCCCAGCGCGGAGACCTTGCGGACCCGGTTGTTGCCGAAGTCGGCGATGAGGTAACCGCCGTCGGGCGTGGCCACGGCGGCGGGCGGGTTGTTGAGCTTGGCCAGCGTGGCCGGCCCGTTGTCCCCGGTGCCTCCCGGCGTGTGGTTGCCGGCGACCGTGGAGATGTCGCCGGCCGCCGCCAGCGCCCCGGGCGCCGCGGCGCAGCAGAGGGCCGCGGCTGCGAGAGGGACGAGGATCTTGTTGAGAGAGTGGGCGATCGGGTTCCGGTCGAAGGGACCGTCGGCGCAGCCTACACCCTGCCCCCGAGCGGGATAGAGGCGCTCTAGCGCACCAGGTACTTGCGATGCGCGCTCAGATGTTCCGTCGGCTGCTCACGTCCGCCCCGCCCGCGTCGTCCTCCAGCGGAGGCCACGGCCGTCCGTCGCGGATCAGGGAGAGGGTCAGCTGCGCGTGGCGCGCAAGGAACCGGGGCGAGTCGCCGGGGACCGGCGCGCCCGGATACGGCGGAGCAGGATGTCCAATCGCCTCGAGGACCGCCTCACGCAGCTCCGCGTGGTGGGGGCCGTCGAGGGCCTCTGCCACCTCCGCCAGATCGGCTCTCGCACCCAGGTTCGTGAGTCGCATCGCCGCGACCGCGTCCAGATCGATCTGGTGCGGGAAGTGCTCCGCGGCGTGGAGCAGCCCGGCGGCCTCGAGCGTCGCCATCGTCAAGAGGCACTTGCCGCACTTGGCGCAGTTGTCGGGACGGTTCTCGGCGTAGCAGACCTTCAGCCCCACGGCGATCTCGGGACGCTCCCTCGCCAGCCACAACCCCTTCGCCACCCGCCCGCGCGCGACGCTGTCGTGACATATCTCCACGGCCTCCGTGGAGAAGAGGTGGTCGAGCAGCGGACTCGTGCCGGACGGCGCGATCGTGGCGGGCCCCTGGCTCGACGGGATCAGCACACGCCGGGCCCCGCCGGCGAGTGCGTGCGCCACGAACGACAGACCGCCCGCCACCATGTCCTCCCAGTCCCGAATCAGCGGGTCGGTCAGCTCGCGGACGTTGGTCGAGACCACGGCCAGTGGAAGCCCGATCCTTTCGGCGACTTCATTCGCCAGGCGGATCTCGGTAGCTCGCACCTCGGCGTCGTGCAGGGGCTCCAGCCGGTCGCTGAACACCAGCCGGTCCACCGGCGCCGGATAGGACCGCGGCACGGTGGCGCTGTAGGTCGAGTCGACGCCGCGCGAGAAGAAGCACGCCGTCTGGTCCGAGCGCGGTACCGGCGGGCGCTCCTCGGCCACCCGCACCGCGGTCGGGTGGAGGGTGGGCGCCCAGGCGCGGAACAGGTCCCGTGCCCTGTCGAGGCCGCGGACCAGGCGGGGCGACACCGGGCCGTCGATGTCGAGATCCTCTCCGAGGCGCATCGCTGGCAGCAACGTCGCGCACGCGAACGCTGACGCGTCCTCGGGCTCCGCCTCGAGCTCCGCCGGCACCGCGACCCACAGCCTCAGCTCGCCGTCCCTCCAACGGACGCGCGCGGAATGCTCGACACCCTCGCTCGTCTCGCGCCGCGCGAAGCCGTCGACCCTCATGCGGCCCGGTCCGGGTCTAGCGGCGGCGCCGGGGCCGCCTGCACGGCTGCTTGGTAACCACCGTGTCGACCGACCCGTCGGCCCACCACAGCCTGACCGGCGTGCTCCAGTGGCGACTGGCGGGGCATCTCGGCGGTGTCGTGAGGTAGCTGCGCACAACGCCGCCGGAGGACCTCGTGTACGGCGCAACGGTGAGTGACGACTCGATCTGGAGCACGTCGTCGACCGGGCATCCGGCCGGCTGGACGGTGGGGAAGCACGTGGGCGACGCGAACTCGACCGACCCGTCGGGGCGTATCCGGCCACGCGCGACCGACGCCAGGCCCGGCGACCGCGCGAGGATGATCTGCTCGTTCGCGTTGTTGAAGAAGTCGACGACCAGCGTGGACGGGAACGTGCCCAGGAAGACACTCGAGGCCGTGCCGCCGCCCAGCCGGCTGGCGGCCGGGCACGCGGCCGCGCCGCGCGCCGCGAGCTCGATGTCGCTGGCCGAGCAGCGCTCCGGCACGCTCGTGTCGTAGCGCAGTCCGCGCGGCTGGTAGAAGATCATCTTCCGCATGTAGGGCGGGTTGGCCTTGGGGTCGCCGGCCGCGTGGTAGCGCCCCCTGAAGCTGAAGCCGGCCGCCGCGTTGGGCTTCGTGGTCGAGAACTGGTTGTCGAGCGTCTCGTGCGGACCGCTGACCGGCTGCGCCGCCGCGGCTGCCGACCAGACTCCGAACGCCGCCAGCAGCAGCACGGCCAGCAGACTCGCTCGGATGGCTCGACGTCCCATGTTGCCTCCCCTTCCCCCGCGAGCGAGGAATCTAACCAGGCGGCTTGTGCGGCATCAATCGATCGGGCCTCCGTATTCCACGAGCTCGGATAGCCACCGGAAGCGCGGAGCGCTGTCGAGGACGACGGCCAGGAGCGCCGTGTAGTAGGCGCCGTAGAGGGAGACCGGCTCCAGGGCCTCGGACGCGCCGCCGCCCGCGAGGTAGCCGGCCCGCAGGGCTTCGACCGCCGCCTGGTCGCCGAAGGAGTTGGGCTCCGCGAACCGCGCTCCCATGGCGATCTTCGACCAGTCCTCGCGCGGGTCGCCGAAACGGGCGTACTCCCAGTCGAGGACCGAGCTGACGTCCGAGCCCGTCCAGAGGAGATTGGTCACTCCGTAGTCGCCGTGGACCAGCGTCGGCGATGGCCGGTCAAGCCGCGCCAGCCGCGGCTGCGCCCAGCCCTCGAGGGCGGCCGCGAGCTCTGGGTCCACGCCGGCGACCACCGCGACCGCCTGGGACCAGCGGGTGGCGAACGCGTCCGCCTGGCGCTCGTAGCGGTAGCGGCCGTCGATCGAGCCATACCACTCGCCCGT
>JAXDIC010000389.1:0-3923 GCA_034664185.1 Thermoleophilaceae bacterium | reverse complement strand
TCGCCGCGTTCGTCGGCGGGCTGGGCACCGGCGGCACGCTGATGGGCTGTGCGCGCCGGCTGAAGGAGCAGGACCCCGAGACGACGATCGTCGCGGCGGAGCCCCTTCAGGGTGAGCTGGTCCAGGGCCTGCGCTCGCTCGACGACGGCTACATCCCGCCGATCCTCGATCTCTCGCTGCTCGACCGCAAGATCTTCGTGTCCAACCGCGACGCCGTCGTCTGGACCAAGAAGCTGCTCGCCGAGGAGGGGCTGTTCACCGGCGTCTCTGCGGGCGCGATCGCCGCCATCGCAGTGCGGGTGGCCAGCGACCTCGACGAGGGCAACGTCGTCTTCGTCGTTCCCGACGACGGCTGGAAGTACCTCAGCTCGGGCGTCTACACGAAGTCGATCGAGGAGCTCGAGGGCACCCTCGAGTCCGCCTCGTTCTGGTAGGCGCCGGCTAGCTTTTCGGCTCGGCCGACGGCTCGGCCGGCTCGGTGGCGGCGACGGGCTTGGCCGGCTCGGCGGTCGCGACGGGCTTGGCCGGTTCGGCGGCCGCCGTCGCCGCGGCTGGCTCGATCGGCGTCGCCTGCGGGCTGGCGGCCGGCTCGTCCTCGTCGTGGTCGGACTCGATGGCGCCCTTGAACTCGCGCAGCCCGCGTCCCACCGATCGCGCCACCTCGGGCAGCCGCTGCGGCCCCAGCACGATCAGGGCGACGATCAGGACGACGATCAGCTCGAGTGGACCGATGTTGAACACGCTGCTCCTCTCGGGTCCAGGATAGTCGTCGTTTCTAAGGAGCCCCGCGCTCGAACGCGCTCGGCAGCGGGCTCCGGCGAAGCAGCTGGCGCAGCAGGACGAGGTGCTGCGCGTCGCTGGCCACGACGCCGGCGATCGCCTGCAGCAGGAGGGCGTTCCCGGTCTTCTGGACCGCCACGAGATGCGCGGCGATGGCCTTCTGCTCGAGCCCCATCGCCAGCCGGAGCGCATCGTCGGCCCGGCGCATCCCGGCCAGGCCGTGGATGGCCGTGCGCTTGGGCGCCTGAGGCGGGTCCTTGCCCAGCTGCTCCTTCATCCCCTGACCCAGCGAGTCCGCATGGACCTTCGCGTGGTCGAGCAGCACGCGCATGGCTCCGGTGGCGGCGTGGCCCAGCAGCCCGCTGTTGGCGATCGCCTCGTAGGCCACCTCCGTGACCTGCTCGCCCGCCACCGCCGCCGCCATCGCGGCCAGCTCCTGCTTCTTCTGGTCCTCGACGGCGTCGGCGCGCGCCGACGCCGTGGCCGCGGCCAGCGGTGCGGCGGCGCCGAGCGCAGCGAGCCGGAGCGCGTCGCGCCGCGTCACGCGGGCGCGTTCCCGGTGACCAGCGCCTGCGGCGCCTGGGGCAGATGGAGCGCGCCGAGCACCGCCGACATGTGCTCGGCCTCGGTGGCCAGGATCGACGCCACCGTCGCGCGCAGCTCCGGGGTGACGATCGTGCCGAGCGAGTCGTTGTACGCCGAGACCTGCGTGTTCTCCAGGTCGAGCGCGAAGCGGAGCACCTCGTCGGCGGTCACGAGTGGCGGAAAGCCCGCGCGGTACTGGCTGGCCGGGCGTTGGCGGATGGGGTGGGCGCCGAGGCGGATCACCACCCGCTCGATGACCTGCGCGTGCGCGCGCTCGTGCGCGAGGAGGGTCTGCATCATCCGCAGCGGCGCGCCGCTGAGCCGGCTCTGGCCGCTGGTGTAGGCCAGGATGGCGGTGCGCTCCAGGTCCAGCAGCGAGTTCATGATCGCCGCGTCGGCCTTGGCCTGCTCGGGGCTGACCGTGGGCACCGTCTGGCCCTTGTCGCCGCCGCCGCATCCTGCCGACCACGCCGCGACCGCACCGCCGGCGACCCCGGCAGCCGTCAGCCGAAGGGTCTCGCGCCGCGACAGGATGATGGCCCCGGATCGTATCCGTCTAGTGTGTTCCGCATGCGGATCTCGCGGACCGACTGGGACGAGTTGATCGCCCATGCTCGCGACGAGGCGCCCAACGAGTGCTGCGGCTACGCGCGCGTGAGCGACGGGCGCGTGGACGAGGTCGTGCGGGGCCAGAACACCCGGCTCTCGCCCTACGGCTTCGATCTCGACGGGCCCAGCCTGCTGGCCGCCAACGAGCTGGACGCCGCCGGCTACGGCGTCGCCGTCTACCACTCCCACCCGCGCAGCCCGGCCGAGCCGTCGGAGCAGGATCGCAACCTGGCCCAGTACCCGCACTGGATCTACCTCATCGTCTCGCTGGCCGGCGATCCCCACGTCAGGGCCTGGAGGATCGTGGACGGCCAGGTGGCGGAAGAGCCGCTCGAGGTCGGCTGACACGAGCGCCGAGGCCCCGCTCGCCTGCCCCAACTGCGCCCGCCGCTACGCGCTGGACGAGCGCTTCTGCCAGCACTGCGGGATGCCGCTCGTCTATGCCGGCCCGGCCACCGTGGAGCCGCCGCGCGACCGCGCCCACGAGCACGCTCGCAAGATCAGGCCCGAGTTCACGCGCGGCGAGCTGGTCCGTGTCGGCTGGGGGCGCAACCAGGCCGAGGCCGAGCTGATCCAGAACCTGCTGCTGGAGGAGGGCGTCCCCAGCATGCTGCGCCGCAGCGCGGGCGCCGACGTTCCCGACTTCCTGGCGGCCGGGCCCCGCGACGTGCTGGTGCCCGAGTCGGGCGCAGAGGCGGCTCGCGAGACCCTGCACCAGGCGGACATCGAGCCCTCCCAGCCGATCCGCGCCGAGCACGCCAGCGGCACGCACATCGCCCGGATCGCCGGGGCCGTGCTGGGCGGCGCCGGCCTGGCCGCGCTGATCGCGTGGCTGCTCATCCACGCGTGAGGTAGCCGGCTCCGCTCAGCCGGCCTGCGTGCCCGCGCGGCCCTCGTCCGTTCGGTCGTAGAACTGGCTCAGGCGACCCATCGTCTCCTCGGGGTCGGCGCAGGCGTAGGCGTTCAGCGCCTCGATCCTGAGCTGGTCGTCCAGCGGCCGGCCGATCACGTCGAGGATCGTCTCCTTGGCTGATCGGACCGCGATCTGGCTGTTGCGGAGGATCTGCCCCGCCGTCCGCTCGGCTTCCTCCATCAGGCTGTCGTGAGGCACGACGCGCGAGACCAGGTTGCACTGAAGCGCGCGCTCCGCGTCGATCGGCTCTGCGGTGAGCAGCATCTCCAGCGCCACGCCGGAGCCGCAGGTGTTCACGAGCCGGACGATTCCGCCATCGCCGTGGTGGTAGCCGCGGCGGGCCTCGAACGAGCCGAACATCGCGCGCTCCGAGGCGATCCGTATGTCGCACGCCAGTGCGGTCTCCAGCCCGCCGGCCAGCGCCCAGCCGTTCACGGCCGCGACGACCGGCTTGTAGATCCGGTGCAGCCCGCGCGTCAGGCCGCCCAGGCCGGTGGCCACGTTGTCGCGCACCCGGCGGGGGGTGGCCGACTCGATCCACGGCGGGATGAAGGTCTTCAAGTCCGCGCCGGAGCAGAACGCGTCGCCCGTGCCGGTCAGGATCGCCACGTCCAGCGCATCGTCGGCGGCGAAGTCCTCCCACGTCTGCCAGAGCAGGTCGTGAGTCTCCGGGTCGATCGCGTTCTTCGCCTCCGGTCGGTTGATCGTGACGTACGCGATACGGTCGCGCTTCTCATACAGGACCTTGGACATGCGCCTCCTCTTCGTGGACTCCGGGCGGAACGCTCTCAGATAGCCTGCCGCTCATGGACTTCTCTCCGTCGCCAAGGGTCGAGGAGCTGAGCGGCCGCATCGCCGCCTTCCTCGACGAGCATCTCTATCCGGTCGAGCTCGACGCGCTGCACGCGCTGGACACCGAGGTCGGCCCGGGCAAGCCCTACCCGGACATTCTCGTGGAGATCCGCGAGAAGGCCAAGGCCGAGGGGCTCTGGAACATGTTCCTGCCCGACGAGGAGCACGGCACCGGCCTGACCAA
>JAXDIC010000056.1:0-7010 GCA_034664185.1 Thermoleophilaceae bacterium | reverse complement strand
GTTCGGCGCGATGGTGGCTGACGTGAAGCTGTAGCGCGCTCCGAGCCGGCAAACGTCCATTCCACCACCTCAGGGGGTGGTCAAATGGACGTTCGTGATGAGGCGGCCGCTCCGGGCCACCCCTCATTGCCGCTGTTTCGGCTATCGCCGTCGCCGGCGGCGGCTGAGCAGCGCGACGCCGAGGGAGACGAGGCTGGCGGCGACGACCGCGGCCGGCCGACGCTGGTCCTGCTGAGGCGCCGCGGTGGCCGGCGGCGCGGCGGCGTAGGGCTGCTGGACCGAGGGCTCCGGCTCCGGGGCGGCCTCGGGCTCCGCGGCGGCCTGGGGCTCGGTCTCCTGCACGGCCTCGGGCTCAGTCTCATCGACGGGCTGGGCCTCGGGCTCCTGGACGGCCTCAGGCTCCTCCGCCTCGGGCTCCTCCGCCCCCTCGACCGGGGCCGCCACCGTGGCCGCACCCCCGCCGTTCGAGACCTTGGTGAACGACAGCCCGCCGTTCGGCGCCTCGGGCCGCGCACGGCCGCCGGGCGGCCACCCGACGGGCGCGCTGCTCTGGTACATCGGCTCGCCGATGTTCCGCCGCCGCCAGGTGATCAGGAGGATGCCCAGCAGCAGCGCCAGAACGGCTAGCCCGATCAGGTAGCCGGCGCTCTTCGAGGCGCTCTCGGTGCCGTGCACCAGCGGCGGCGAGCTGGTGGCCGGGGTAGCTCCGGGCGAGGTAGGGGCATAGCCGGTGGCGCCGGACGAGGCGTGGGCCCCCTTGACCGCCTGCTGGCCCCGCGGTTGGGCCAGGTTCGTGGGCGTGGTGAGGGTCGGACGCGGCGTGAGCATGACGGCCGGCTGTAGCTGCGGCATCGGCGAGCCGTTGGCCACCATCGCCACGGCGTCGCGCCGCGACGCACCGGACGACGATCCACATTGGCCGGAGCGGCCGGCGGAGCGAAGCTCGCGAAGCCCGCCGCGCTCGAGCGCGCGCGCCCGGTCCAGCGAGATGCCCAGCTGCGCGGCCGCCACGGGGCGGGAGACCGGAGGGGAGTCCACGCCCGCGCGAATCGACAGCAGCTGCGCCTGCTGGTCACCGAGCTGGCTCAGGCAGCCGGCGTAGCGCTTGACCGTGTTACGCAGCCGGCGCTCCTGCGCCGCGTGACGCTGAGCGCGGCGAGCCGCCGGCGACAGCTTGGCCCTGGCGGCCGACGCCCGCGACGCCTTGGAGCTGCCCGGCGACGAGCCGCCGTGTCCCGAGCCGGACCCGTTCCCGGCCGCCCCGCTCGAGCCGGAGCCGCCGCCCGATCCGCGGGCTGCCGCGCTGGCCGAGCTCCGGCTGCCCCCGGGCACGCGCACCGACGGCGAGCCGCGGGATCCCGTGACCCGTCCGGCGGCACTGCCGACGGACGGGACCGAGACGGACGGCACTCGCGTGGAGGGCGAAGACGAGCCGGAGGGCACGCTGACGTGTGGCACCGAGACCTGCGGGACGGTGACGTGAGGGACCGTTATGTGAGGAACCGTCGGCGTGGAGACCGGCGCCCCGCCGAGGCCCGCGGGGGGCTGAAGCTGGGGCACGGCGGTGCCGACGGTGGGCAGGCCGAAGGCCTGGGCGCCGATCAGCGCCAGTGTGAAGATCGAGACCGCCGCCACCATCAGCGACCGGCGCGCAGTGCTGGGCATCCAATCCCTTCCCGCTCGCTTGCTTGCAAGTCGCCGTTTCGGGCCGGCGAATGACCCTGCTACCGGCTCTATTCCCCTCCGGGGCGATAGTTAAGCCGGGCGGACCCCCAAACGAGGGTCCTCAGGTCACCCGGGAGAACTGCCTGGTGTCCTCGGCCTGGTCGGCGCGGATCACGTGCATCACGGCGTTGATCAGCGCCAGGTGCGTGAACGCCTGCGGGAAGTTGCCCAGGTGGCGGCCCGTGGAGGCATCGATCTCCTCGGCGTAGAGGTAGAGCGGGCTGGCGTAGGAGAGCATCCGCTCGCATAGCGCCCGCGCGCGGCGCTGCTCCTCGATCTCGGCGAGCGCCGAGACCAGCCAGAACGAGCAGATGGCGAACGTGCCCTCCTTGCCCGACAGGCCGTCGTCGGTCTCCTCGACCCTGTAGCGCAGCACCAGCCCGTCCTCGGTCAGCTCGTCGGCGATGGCCAGCACGGTCTTGCGGATGCGCTCGTCGGTGGCCGGCAGGAAGCGGACGAGCGGCATGAGCAGGACCGACGCGTCGAGCGCCTCGGTGTCGTAGTGCTGGGTGAACACGCCGCGGTCGTCGAGCGCGTTCTCGCAGATGTCCTCGTGGATCTCCTTCGCGCCCGCCTCCCACCTCTCGGCCGTCTCCTCGTCCTCGCGAATGCGAGCCAGCCGCGCCCCGCGGTCGGCGGCCACCCAGCACATGACCTTCGACGAGGTGAAGTGCTTGGGCTCCCCGCGCACCTCCCAGATGCCGCTGTCCGGCTCGCGCCAGTGCTCCAGCGCCGCCTCGACCTGGCGGACCAGGATCGGCCACACGCGCTCGGGCAGCAGGTCGCGCGAGCGCGTGTGCAGGTAGACGGAGTCGAGCATCGCGCCCCACACGTCGTGCTGCTTCTGCGTGTACGCGCCGTTGCCGATCCGCACGGGCGTCGCCCCCTCGTACCCCGAGAGGTGATCCAGCTCCTGCTCGTCCAGCTCCTTCTCGCCGCCGATCCCGTACATCACCTGGAGATCCGCGTCGTCGCCGCTGGCCACGTCGGCGATGAAGTAGAAGAAGTCGTTGGCCTCCCAGTCGAACCCCAGCGTGTAGAGGCCCCAGAGCATGAAGGTGGAATCGCGGACCCAGGTGTAGCGGTAGTCCCAGTTACGCTCGCCGCCGGGGGTCTCGGGCAACGACGTCGTGGACGCCGCCAGCATGGCCCCGGTGGGCGCGTAGGTCAGCCCCTTGAGTGTGAGCGCGCTGCGCTGGAGGTAGACGCGCCAGGGGTGGTCGGGGAACAGCCCGTGGTTCAGCCACTCGCGCCAGAAGTCCTCGGTGCGGAGCATCCGCTGGGCGGCCTCCTCGTAGTCCGCCGGGGCCGAGTGGGAGCTCCACGACAGCGCCGCGAACGCGGTGTCTCCCTCGCGGAGCGTGTGGCGGGCGCGCGCCCTCCGTCCCTCGAAGCCAAGGCGAAGGCTCGTGGTGAGCTTCAGCTCCGGGTCGCAGCCCTCGGCGGTTGCCACGGCCTCGTTGTAGCCCTCGCCGACGTACTCCCACTGAGCACCGCCGCGCGCGTAGTCGAAGTGGGGCTCGCAGTCCAGCTGGAGCTCGACGACCCCCTGCACGCAGTACACGCAGCGGATCAGGACATGCTCGGCGTCGTTGTCCGTCGGCGTGCGGCGGTGCGTGCGCGAGCGCTCGTCCTCGTCGTGCCACGGTCCCACCGACAGCGCGTCGCGGACCACGAGCCAGCCCATCCGCGTCATCCACGTCGTCTCCAGCACGTTGGTGCCAGGCAGGTAGCGGCGACCCGCGGGCACCACCACGTCCGCGGGCCCCAACCGGAAGCCGCCGGCGTCGCGGTCCAGTAGCGCTCCGAACACGCTGGGACCGTCCATGCGCGGCAGGCACATCCACTCGACGTTGCCGCTGGGCGCCACCAGCGCCACCGTCTCGCAGTCCGACAGGAACGCGTAGTCGGCGATCGGGGGAAACGGGCTGTGGCCCGAGTACTCCTCGACGTTGGTCCTGACAGCTGCGGACGAGGCCTCCATGACGCTACTCCGGCGGGCTGGCCAGCCGGCTGGCCGCGCCGCGGTCGAGGAGGATAGTCAGCTCTCCGTCGCTCGGCCGGACCAGGCTGCCCGGCGCTTCGGGGGTGGCGTCACCGCCGAACGCGCGCGCCACGGCGTCCGACTTCTCCTCGCCGGCCACCAGGAACACGATCGAGCGCGCCGCGTTGATCGCCGGCATCGTGAGCGACACTCGCGGCACGTACGGCTCGAACCCGGCCTCCTGGACGCCCACCGCCAGCCGGTCGCGAACGTCCAGCGTCGGCTGGCCGGGGAACAGCGACGCGACGTGCGCGTCGGGGCCGAGACCCAGCAGGATCAGGTCAAGCCGTGGCAGCTCCTCCCCGAGGACCCGGTGCAGCTCGCGCTCGTAGTCGTCAGCGCCCGCGGCCGGCCCGCGCTCGCCCGCGATCGGCCTGACCGCAGGGCCGCCGTGCCCTGAGTCTGGGAGCTGGTCGAGCAGCGCCTCCTTGACCATCCGGTAGTTGGAGCGCTCGTCGTCGGGCGGCACGCAGCGCTCGTCGCTCCACCAGAGCGTCGTGCCGGACCAGTCGAGGTCCATCCCGGCGAGCAGCCTGTAACAGGCCCTCGGCGTGCTGCCGCCGGTCAGCACGACGTGCCCGCCGGCCGTCACGGCCTCCGCCACGCGCTTGGCGCACTCCTCGGCGGGGTCGTCCAGTACCAGCGTCCGGGTCACTTGGCGCCGAGCATGGAGGACGCGGCGCCCAGCGCGGGGCCGTAGGTCGGGTCGCGCAGCAGGGCCTGCCGGATGCCCTCGCCAAGGATCCCGGCCTCCCCGCGCGAGGCGCCCAGCACCACCCACGAGGACTCGCTGCCGTCGCGCGTCTGCCGCTTGGCGGAGAGCCCGCCCGGCCCGCGGTCGAGCGAGAGAGTCATGCCGGCGCTGGTCTCGATCGTGATGCCGGCCAGCCCGGGGACGTTCTGGCGCGTGTCGGACTCCAGCCGCAGCTTGACCTCGCGCCGCCTTGCCTTGGCGCGCGCCAGCATCGTCCCGTTCTGCCGTACCGCGGCCTCGGGCTCCCAGCCCAGTCGGGACGCGAGCCAGCCCAGGAACAGGCAGGCGCTGACCTCCGACTCGTGGTGGTGGTGCACCGTGACGCTGTCGATCTGGTCCAGCAGCGGGAGCCACTGGCCGGGGTCGAACGTGGCCGCGATCCGCTCCCGCCACGGCGTGCTGCGCAGCCACGCCAGGTCGACCACGTAGCCGTTCTCCAGGAGCTCGCGCGCGCGTGTGACCGCCCCGGCGGAGTCGGCCGCCTCGACCGAGTCGATCAGGTAGACGTCGGCCAGACCGGCCAGGGCGTCCATGGCGTCGGCATGCCCGTGCGGCGACCAGACCATCGTCGAGAGGTCGGGCACGATCAGCGGATCGACGATGGTGCTCAAGCCCTCGATGTGCTTCGAGCCCAGCTCGACCTCGACGCGCTCCTCGCACACGGCCAGCGAGCCGGCCTGCGGCTCCACGTCGCAGGACATGGTGGCCCAGGCATCCAGGGTGTCGCGCTTGGGGTCGATCGAGCAGACGATCGTGCGTGACGGGTGGAAGCGGCCGACGCGCTCGAGCCGGTTGACGATCTCGCCGCGCCACTCGCGATCCACGATCGCGACCATGTTGAGGACGCGCGCCGGGGCGTACGCGTCGTTTTGCTGGTACTGCTCCTCCAGCAGGTGCCGGAGCGCGGCCTCGATCTTCGACGGCGAGGTGTCCTCGGCGCTCCAGACGCCGCTGGCCTCCATCAGACGGCCCTCCCGGCGGCTGCCGGGCTCAGAGCTGCCTCCAATGGTGGCCTTCCTCCAGCAGGTCGTCCGCCTCCTCCGGGCCGGCCGACCCGGCCGGGTACTCGGGCAGCGGGCCGCCCATCTTCGACCACGCCTCGAGGATCGGGTCGCAGATGGTCCAGGCGGCCTCGACCTCGTCGTCGCGCGCGAATAGCGTGGCGTCGCCGCGCATGGTGTCCATGATCAGCCGCTCGTACGCCTCCGGCGACTGCGACATGAACGAGGTTCCGTAGAGGAACTCCATGTTCACCGGCCGCACGCTCATGCGCGCGCCCGGGATCTTGGCCACCAGCGACAGCGACACGCCCTCGTTGGGCTGCACCGAGAGGATCAGCTGGTTGGGCTCTACCCCCAGCGACCCCTCCTGCTTGAACGCCAGGTGCGGCACCGGCTTGAGCCTGACCGCGATCTCCGTGACCTTGCGCGCAAGGCGCTTGCCCGTCCGCAGGTAGAACGGCACGCCGGCCCAGCGCCAGTTCTCGATCTTCAGCTTGATGGCCGCGTAGGTCTCGGTGGTCGAGTCGTCGGGCACGCCGTCCTCCTCGAGATAGCCCGGGACCTTCTCGCCGCCGGCCATGCCCGGCCCGTACTGCGCGCGCACGGCCATGTCCGGGACCTCCTCCACGCTCGGCGCCCTGATGGCGTGCAGGATCTTGACCTTCTCGTCGCGCACGGCGTCGGCGTCGAACGACACCGGCGGCTCCATCGCGAGCAGCATCAGCCGCTGGAGCATGTGGTTCTGGATCAGGTCGCGCAGCGCGCCGGACTCGTCGTAGTAGCCGGCGCGGCTGCCGATGCCGATGTCCTCGGCGGCGGTGATCTGCACGCTGTCCACGTACGAGCGGTTCCAGAGCGGCTCGAAGATGCCGTTGGCGAACCGCAGGACCATCATGTTCTGGACGGTCTCCTTGCCCAAGTAGTGATCGATGCGGAAGACCTGGCTCTCGTCGAACACGGAGAGCACCTCGCGGTTCAGCGCCAGTGCCGACTCGAGGTCGGTGCCGAACGGCTTCTCCACGATCATGCGCACCTCGGCGTCCTCGCGCTTGTGCAGGTCGTGGTCGCCCAGCATCTTCGCGATCACCGGGAAGAACGTGGGCGCGGTCGAGAGGTAGAAGAGGCGGTTGAACGCGATGCCCGCCTCGTCGTCCAGCTCCTGGGCCACCTTGGTCAGGCGGTCGTACATCTCGGAGTCGTCGAACGAGCCGGCCACGTAGCGCATGTGCTCCACGAGCGCCGACAGCACCTTGTCGTCGGCCGTGCGGCGCGAGTACTGCTCGATCGACTCCCGCGCGATCTCCCGGAACTCCTCGTCGGTCTGGTCGCCGCGCGAGATCCCGATCAGGTTGAAGCGCTCGGGCAGAGCCCCCTCGTGCGCGAGGTTGTAGATGGCCGGCAGGAGCTTGCGCTTGGCCAGGTCGCCCGTGGCCCCGAAGATGACCAGCGTGGTGGGGTGGATCGGCAGGCGCTCGAGCCCCTCGGT
>JAXDIC010000269.1:0-4116 GCA_034664185.1 Thermoleophilaceae bacterium | reverse complement strand
CTCGACGAGCAGCGCGACGGCGACAAGATCTTCGAGTTCGACGGCATCCGGATCATCGTCGACGAGCTCAGCCTGCGCGACGTGGACGGCTCCACCGTCGACTACACGGAGAGCCTGATGGGCGCCGGCTTCCAGGGCGAGAACCCGAACGTCGTGGCGGCGTGCGGGTGCGGCTCCTCGTTCAGGGTCGCGGTCGAAGACCCCAGCTGCGGCGCAGCTGCGTAGGGGCCTCTACCTCTACGCAGGCTGGTTGTCGAGCGAGCGCCATAGATAGAGCGACGCCAGCGATCGGTGCGGTCGCCAGCGCTCGCCCAGCCGCTCGACCTCCTCGGGCGACGGGATCTCCGGAAGCCCGTACGCGTGCTCCACGGCGCGCCGGACGCCCAGGTCGCCCACCGGCAGGACGTCGGGTCGGCCCAGGTGGAAGATGAGGAACATGTCGGCCGTCCACTGGCCCAGGCCCTTGACGGCGGTCAGCTCCGCCGTGATCCGCTCGTCCGACAGCTCGTCGAGCCGGTCCAGCTCCAGCTGCCCGCTCAGCACGTGCTCGGCCAGGTCGCGCATGTACCTGACCTTGGGCCGCGACAGGCCGGCGCCGCGCACCACCTCGGGATCCGCCGCCAGGAGCTGCTCCGGGGTGGGCGTGCGACCGTCGAACAGGGCGGTGACGCGCTCGTAGATGGAGCGCGCCGCCTTGGTGGACAGCTGCTGGCCGACGATCGACCGCAGCAGGGCGCCGTAGGCATCGGTGGGCCGTCCGCGCCTGCGCGCCTCGGGGTCGAGGGGGCCCAGGCGGTCGATCAACTCGCGCAGCGTGGGGTCGGCGCCGCGCAGGTGCTCCACGGCCTCGCCGTCCACCACGGCGGCCGCGCCGCCGCCGACCGCACCGGTGGCTGCGCTCGGACGCTTGCTCACGCCACCCGCGGCGCCCCGTGCCGCGTGGCCCAGAACTCCGCGTCCTGCTCGCCGAGCGGCGTGGAGGGACCGTCGTCGTAGAGCAGCTCGCGCGCTATCCGGTGCCAGTTGCGCCTGGCCCCGAGCTGCCCCAGCACCGCGAACGTGAGCCCGGCCATGCGCTGGGCGAAGATGTGATCGGCCGGGATGGTCTCGCGCCGCATCAGGTCCCAGTACTCGGAGCGCGGGTCGCCGGCGTCGACCATCACCTGCGCCACGAAGTCGCGTGTGATCGTGAACTCGCGGTCCTCGAAGTACCACCACGACAGCGCCCAGATGTGGTCCAGCAGCCGCTCGGCGGTGACCGCCGGGTCGTCGGCGTCGAAGAACCCCGACTCGGCCAGCTGCTCGCGCACCGCGTCGCCGTCGCGCTCCATCGCGGCGCGGATCCATCGCCGCTCGGTGTCGATCCGCGAGCGCGGGAGCTTCTTGTTCATGCCGAAGTCGATGAACGCCACCCGGCCGTCGTCCATCAGCATGTAGTTGCCGGGATGTGGATCGGCCGAGAAGTGCCCGGTGCGGTAGACCGAGCCGATGAAGAACCGGTAGAGGATCTCGCCGAAGCGGTCGCGCTCGTCCTGCGGCAGCTTCTTGACCTGCTCGAACCGGATCCCGTCCACCCACTCGCTGACCAGCACCCGCTCGCGCGAGAGGCTGGTGACCACGTCGGGTACGAACACGAACGGGTGGCCGCGCCAGTCGCGCGCGAACGCGCGATGCGCCTGGGCCTCGTTCTCGTAGTCCAGCTCGTCGACGATCCGCTCGCGGATCTCGGTGGCCACCGTCTTGGAGTCGAGGCCCGGGGCGATCCGCTTGGCGGCGCGCAGCAGCAGCCCCAGGTTCTGGAGGTCGGCGCGAACCGCGGCGGCAACGCCCGGGTACTGGACCTTGACGGCCACGCGGCGGCCGTCGTGGAGCCGTGCCCGGTAGACCTGGCCGATCGAGGCGGCCGCCAGCGGCTCCTCCTCGAACTCCGCGAAGGCGTCGGCGATCGGCTGCTCGAGGTCGGCCTCGATGACCTTTCGCATGTCCTTGAACCTGACCGTGGGGGCCGCGTTCTGGAGCTCCGCGAGCTTGGCCTGGATCATGTCGCGGTACTCGGGCGGCACAGCGCCGATGTCCAGGAAGGACACCACCTGGCCGAACTTCATGGCCGCGCCGCGCATCGTGCCCAGCACCTCGACCATCTGCTCGGCCGCGTTCATGTACCGGCGCTCCATGGCGGCCTCCCGCCCCTCCGGGGAGCGCGCCACGTTGGCCGCCTTGGTGGCCGCCGAGCGCGCCGCCTGCCCGCCCACCAGGCCTCCGACCCGGGCCGTGCGCCGGATGCGGCCGGTCGGGATGGGCTTCTCGCGCTTTGCCATGTGTTGAATGTACGCGGCGCAGTGGCCGCATTGGCCACCCGGCAACCCGTAAGCTCCGCGCCGCGATGCGTCTGGTGAGCTACGACAGCGGATCGGGTGTCCGGGCCGGCGTGCTCGAGGGCGACCGGATCGTGGACCTGGGCGAGGGAGGCCTCGGGACGCTGCTGCGCGAGCGCGGCCTGGGCGACCTCGACGCGACCGGCCCGTCGGTGGCGGCCGCGGACGCGCGGCTCCTGCCACCCGTGCCCGACCCGCGGAAGATCGTCTGCATGGGGCTGAACTACCGCGACCACGCGGCCGAGGCAGGGCTCGAGCCCCCTGAGACTCCCACGTTCTTCGCCAAGTTCGCCAACGCCCTGGCGCCGCCCGGCGCGGAGGTGCCGCTGCCCGCATTCAGCCAGAAGGTGGACTACGAGGCCGAGGTGGCGTTCGTGATCGGCACCCGCAGCAAGGACGTGGCCGCCACCGACGCGCTCGACCGGATCGCCGGCTACATGCTGCTGAACGACCTCTCGGCGCGCGACTACCAGTTCATGACGCCGCAGTGGCTGCCGGGCAAGGTGTTCGACGGCTCGGCGCCGTGTGGCCCGGCGCTGGTCACGCCGGACGAGGCCGGCGCGCACGACGGGATCCGCATCTCGCTGACGCTGAACGGCGAGACGATGCAGGACGGCTCGACCGCCGACCTGATCCACTCCATCCCCGACCTCGTGGCCTACCTGTCGAAGCTGATGACGCTCGAGCCCGGGGACATCGTGTCGACCGGCACGCCGGCCGGCGTGGGCAGCGTCCGCGACCCGCAGGTGTGGCTGGGGCCGGGCGACGTGACCGTGATCGAGTCGCCCACGCTGGGGCGGCTCGAGACGCGGCTGGCCTGACCGGTGCGCTAGGGCTGGCCCTCGCCCGCGCCGGGCACGCCGGTGTTGGTCGAGTACTTCGGCTGGATCTTCATCTCCGGCCGGATGTGGTGCACGGCCTGGGCAACCGCGATGGCGGCCTCGGCGAAGCCGGTGGCGATCAGCTTGAGCTTGCCGTCGAAGACGGTGATGTCGCCGGCCGCCCAGACGCCCTCCATCGACGTCTTCATCACCTGGTCGACCCTGATCGCGCCCTTCTCCACCTCGAGCGGCCACTCCTTGAGCGGGCCCAGCGCGGTCTTGAAGCCCAGCTGGAGCAGGACCGCGTCGCAGCCCACCTCCACCACGTCCGACTCGTCCTCGGAGTGGAAGAGCGTGACGCGCTCGATCTGCCCGTCGCCGGCTACCTCCCTGACCTGGTACGGGGTGCGCACGTCGATCTTGCCCGCCTCGGCGGCCTCCATGATCTCGTTCACGGTCACCTCGTGCGCGCGGAATCCCTCGCGCCGGTGCACCAGCGTGATCTCCGCGGCCGTGTCCAGCAGGTTGAGCACCCAGTCGCAGGCCGAGTCGCCGCCGCCCACGATGATCACGCGCTTGCCCGCGAAGGCGGCCTTCTCGCCGACCAGGTAGTGGGCGCCCTTGCCCTCCCACGGCGTCATGTCGTAGCCGGGCAGCGGCTTGGGCTCGAAGGCGCCGTGGCCGCCGGCGATCACGATCGTGCGCGTGAGCAGGTCGCCCCTGTCGGTGACCAGCCGCAGGATCTGGCGCTCGGGGTCGTCCGGGTCGGGCTCGTACTCCACGCGGTCGGCCGTGGTCTCCAGGTGGACCGGCACGTCGAACTGGTCGATCGACTGCTCCTTGAGCTGGTCGACCAGGTCCTTGGCCAGGATCTTCGGGTAGCCCGGCACGTCGTAGATCCACTTCTCGGGGTAGAGCGT
>JAXDIC010000236.1:0-7226 GCA_034664185.1 Thermoleophilaceae bacterium | reverse complement strand
CGGCCGGGAGCGATCGCCCAAGCGCGGAGACGACCCCAGCCGTGACCGACCCGGCGAAGCCGTGCGGGTTGCCGATCGCCACCACCAGCTGGCCGACCCGCAGGCGCTCGGCGTCGCCGAGGGCCGCGGGCGCGAGGTCGCTCTCGTCGGTGCGCAGGATCGCCAGGTCCGAATATGGGTCCGCCCCCACCACCGAGAAGCGCAACTCTCGACCGTCGACGAACGAGGCGCGGCCACCCTCCCGCGACGCGACCACGTGCGCGGAGGTGAGCATGTAGCCGTCTGCCGTCAGCACCACCGCGCTGCCGCCGCCGGCGGCCACGCGGCCGCGGCGGGTCCGGCGGGTCACGCGCAGGTTTGCGACAGACGGGCCCAGCCGCTCGGCCACCCCGGTCACCGTGCGCGAGTAGGCGTCCAGCGCCTCGCGGTCGCTGGCCAGCGCGTCGCCGTCCGGCGCCACGCCGGGCGCGACCGGGCTCATGCAGCCTCCTCGGCGGGAAGGGCCACCACCACCTCGCGCTCCTCCACCCCACGCACGGCGGTCAGGCGCAGCTCGGCGCCCGGCGCGACGGACTCGAGCGCCGCGTGCAGATCGTCGACGCGCGCCAGCTCCCGCTCGCCCGCCGCCACCAGCAGGTCGCCCTTCCTCACGCCCGCGCGCGCCGCCGGGCCCTCGCGGTCCACGCCGTGCACGAGCAGGCCGTCGCGCTCCGGCAGCCCGACCGCGCGGCGCAGCCGGCGGGCGACCCGCGCCGGGGCGATGGCCACCCCGAGCCGCGGCCGTGACACGGCCTCGCCACGACCCAGCGCCTCCACGCGCTCGGCGAACGACTGGTCGGCGGCGATCGCCACGATCAGGCCGCCGTCCATGCGCACGGTGTTCAGTCCGAGCAGCCGGCCGTCGGCGTCCACGAGTGGGCCCCCGGACGAGCCGCGCGGCAACGGCGCGGTGTGCTCGATCGCCCCGCGGAAGCGCCGGCCGCGCGGGCCGCGGAAGCTCCGTTCCGCGGACGACACGAGCCCCAGCGTGGCGCGCAGGCCACGCCCGCCGGGGTTGGCCAGCGCAAACACCACCGAGCCGGTTGCCAGCTCGGCGTCTCCCGCGATCTCGACCGGCGGCGCATCGCCCGTCTCGACCTCGATCACGGCCAGGTCGCCGTCGGAGTCGACGCCCGCCACCTCGCCGGCCTCGGTGCGCCCGTCGGCGAAGGTCACCGTCACCTCGTCTCCGCGCAGGTTGTGGGCGTTGGTCACGACGCGCCCGGGCGCGATGACCACCCCCGACCCGCGTCCCCATCCGCGACCCAGGCCGACGACCGCCGGCCCTACCCGCTCAACAACCGACTGCACCGAGCTCGTGAGCTCCTCGAGAACCGCCATTTCAGTCTCCATTCCTGCTCCAAGCGCCGCTTCAGAGGCACTGACTTGCGAATTGCAAGTGACTATACAGAGGCCGACCCTCCGGCTACGCTTGCCACATGGAAGCGAGCCAGGCGAGCCCCGCAACCTCCCCGCTGGGGGAGGCGCTCGACCGCGTGGGAGACCGCTGGACCCTGCTGCTGGTGGAGGCGTTGCTGGACGGCCCGCGTCGCTTCGCGGACCTGCAGGAGGCGCTTCCGGGCATCGCCCCCAACATCCTCACCCAGCGCCTGCGCCACCTGGAGGGCGAGGCGCTGGCCGTGGCCCGCCCCTACTCCCGCCGCCCACCACGGTTCGCCTACGAGCTGACCGAGGCGGGCGCGGAGCTCGCTGGAGCCCTGCGCCTGCTCGCCGACTGGGGCGCCCGCAACTCCGAGCGCGTGGATCCGCTCCGCCACGAGGCGTGCGGCACCGCGCTGGAGGCCCGCTGGTGGTGCGCCGCGTGCGAGGTCACGGTCGACGAGGACGACGCCAGCGACGCCGAGCTGGTCTGACGACCGGTCGCGTGGCGATACTCGCCGCGTGGCCACGAAGCGCGCTCCCACGCGCGGCATGCAGGAGCTGAAGGCGGTCGCCCGTGCGACCACTCCGACACACCTTCATCTCCGCCAGCGCATCGTCTTCATCACCGGCACCACGCTCGCGCTCGACGTCGTGGCGTCGGCCGTGATCTTCGTCTTCGAACGGCACGCCGCGGGCACGGGCATCCACAACGTGGGCGACGCCGCCTTCTGGACCACCACCCAGCTGCTCACGGTCTCCTCGCAGCTGCCCGATCCGGTCTCCACCCCCGCGCGCGTACTCGACGTGTTCCTTCAGTTCTGGGCCATCTCCGTGGTCGCGGCGCTGGCGGGCTCGTTCGGCGCGTTCTTCCATCGTCGCGGCCTGGAGCGCCACCCCATCGGGCAGGGCCAGCAGCAGCCCGGCTAGCGCGCCCGGGAAGTTTGGCCCCGAGGCTGGCGGGGCATTCACAACCCGCGCGTCTTCGCGCGCAGGGGACTCTGTATTGCGCATCCGCAACTCGATCGCAGCCGTGGCCGCGGCGCTCGCGGTCATAGTCGCCTGCGCCGGCTCGGCGGCCTCTCAGCAGCCGACCCCTGAACCCGGCGGAGCCACGCCGCTCGGCTCCGACGTGCAGCACCTGCACTACCGCTACGGCCCCATCCACGTGCTGCCGGGCCAGAACCTGATCCTGATCGGGCCGGTCACGATCGAGAAGCCGGCGTACGACGGATTCGTGACGCGCATCAAGCCCAACCTGGTGCGCGCGGACGGCAGCGTGCCGCCGGTCGACGTCATCCACCTCCACCACGGGGTGTTCCTGAACGAGTCGCGCAAGGACGCGACCATGGGAGGTGCCGAGCGCTTCTTCGCCACCGGCGAGGAGAAGACGATCTTCCGGATGCCGCCGGGCTACGGCTATCCGGTGCGCGGCAGCGACGTGTGGGCCGTCAACTACATGGTGCACAACCAGACGCCGGTCGCGGACGACGTCTGGATCACCTACGACCTGGACTACGTGCCCGCCAACTCCGCGCTCGGCCGAACGATGAAGCCCGTCCGCCCGATCTGGATGGACGTCCGAAACGGCGAGGCCTACCCGGTCTTCGACGTGCACCGGGGAGCCGGCGGCGCCGAGGGCAAGTGGACATACCCCGACAACGCCAAGGACCCCTACGGGACCGGCCGGCCGCGCAACGTGTGGACCGCCGACCGCAACGGGACGCTGGTGGCCGCGGCCGGGCACGTGCATCCCGGCGGGCTGTGGGACGACCTGACGTTGGAGCGCCCGAGCGCGGCGGCCGCGGCGGTGGCCAAGCCGGCGGCGGCGAAGGCGGCGGCCAAGTGCAAGCGCGCCGCCAAGCGCAAGAAGCGCCACGCGAACCGCTCGAAGCGCAAGCGCGGCGCCCACGGCAAGCGGGCGCGCCGCCCGGCCTACCACTGTGCGGCGGCGACCCCCGCGCCGCGCACCAGCGTGCCGATCCTCCGCTCGATGGCCCAGTACTTCGACCCGCAGGGCCCGATCTCGTGGGACCTGGCCATGACCGGGTCGAAGCCGGACTGGCGCGTGCCCATCAGGAAGGGCGACCGGCTGAGGGTCAGCGCGACCTACGACACCGAGCGCGCCTCCTGGTACGAGTCGATGGGGATCGTGGTGGCGTACATGGCTGACGGGCTTCAGGGGCCGGATCCGTTCATCCACCCGCCGGACACCTCCGGGCCGACCACCCACGGGCACCTTCCGGAGAACAACAACCACGGCGGCGGGGGCCAGGGCGGCAAGGACCCGGCCACGCTCCCCGACGGCCAGACGGTGGACAACCGCGTGGGCATCCAGGGGTTCAGCTACCTGCCCGGCGACCAGGGTCTGCCAGGCGGATTCGGGAACCCGCCGGCGATCACGGCCGGGAAGAGCCTGACGTTCGACAACGAGGACGCCTCGAGCCAGATCTTCCACACCGTCACGGCGTGCAAGGCGCCCTGCAACAGGGCAACTGGCATCAGCTACCCGCTGGCGGACGGGCCGGTGCAGTTCGACTCGAGCGAGCTGGGCTACGGCCCGACCGGGTTCACCGCCGCCGGCAACAGGTACGAGTGGAAGACGCCGCCCAACCTCGCCCCCGGCACGTACACGTACTTCTGCCGGATCCATCCCTACATGCGCGGGGCCTTCCGCGTGAAGCCGTGATGCGGCGGGTGGCGATCGTCGCCGCCGCGGCGGCGATCGGGGCGCTGGGGGCCGGTCCCGCCCAGGCCGCCGAGCAGCAGTCCTACGCCGCCGCGCTGACCTATGCGACCCCCGTCGTGATCGCGGGCAAGGCCGATACGCTCCGCTTCACCAACCTCGACGCGGCCGCCCGGCACGACCTGAACTCCGACACGCCGGGCCTGTTCCAGAGCAAGCTGATCGGAGCTGGCGAGTCCGAGCTGGTGACCGGCGTGGACAAGCTCGCGCCGGGCACCTACCAGTTCCACTGCTCGATCCACTCGTGGATGCACGGAGCCCTTCAGGTGGGAGCCGCGGGCACCGGGCCCGTCGGGCCGCCCGGCACGCCGCCGCCCGGTGGGGCACCGGGCGGGCCGCAGGCGCTCGATCCGCTCGACCTGGTGCCCAAGGCGCCCGCCCAGCCGCTCAGCGGGGGCGACTGGCCGTTCTACGGCCACGACCTCTCCAACACGCGCGACGGCGGCTCCAGCGGCCCGTCCTACAACGAGGTGCCGACGCTCGGCCCCGTGTGGAGCTTCAAGTCGCCCAAGGGCGACTTCACGGGAACCCCCGTGGTGGCCGACGGGACGCTGGTGGCCGGGGCGGGCGACGGCACCGTCTACGCCCTCGACGCCGCCACCGGCAAGCCGCGCTGGTCGCGCGCCCTGGGGCAGCCAATCAACGGGACGGCCGCCATACAGGGCGGCCGCGTGTTCGTCCCACTCGCCAAGGTGGGCGAGCCGACGGTGGCGGCGCTGCGCCTCTCCGACGGCGCCGTGCTGTGGACCGCCGCGGTGGACCACCAGAAGAACGCGGACGTGTTCGGAAGCCCGGTGGTGTGGGACGCCCCCGTCGCGCGGCGCCCGCACTCGATCGCCGCCCCGGCCAAGCGCGCGCGCAAGCACCGCCGCCACCGGGCGCACGGGCGCAAGGCCAAGGCGAAGAATCACAAGCGCCACCGGACCAAGAAGCGCCGTCCCGCGCGCACCCGCGCGCCGGCCGCACCCGCGGCGCAGGGCGTGTCGGGACCGACCGTGTTCATCGGCACCTCCGCCGAGTACGGCGAGGTGAACGACCCCAACGTCAACACGCGCGGCAGCGTGGTGGCCCTCGACGCCGCGACCGGGCAGGTCCGCTGGAAGACCTACACGGTGCCGCCCGGCTCCGACGGCGGCTCGGTGTGGGACACCCCGGCGATCGACACGTCCACGGGACGGCTGTACGCGGGCACGGGCAACGCCTACCACGCCCCGGCGGCCTCCACGACCGACTCGGTGCTGGCGTTCGACGCTCGCACGGGCGCCGTGCTGGGCCACAGGCAGGCGACGGCCGGCGACGTCTGGAACGAGACCAGCAACAAGGCGGCGGGCCCGGACTACGACTTCGGGTCCTCACCCAACCTGATCCAGGGCGCCGACGGGCGCGCGCTGGTTGGGGTGGGCCAGAAGTCCGGCACCTACTGGGGATTCGACCGCGCCACGCTGGCCCCGGTCTGGAGCGTGTTCACCGCGCAGGGCGCGCCGTCCGTGGGCGGGATCGTCGGCTCCACGGCCTACGACGGCACGCGGATTTACGGCCCCGACACCCCAGCGGGCGAGGAGTGGGCGGCCACGCGCAGTGGGCAGCTCAGCTGGCTGTCGAGCGATGGCGGACCGCTCCAGTTCGCGGCCGTCTCGGTCGCCAACGGCGTTGTCTACACGACCGACATGTCCGGCACCCTGACCGCGCGGGAGGCCACCACCGGGGCGGTGCTGGCCAAGCTCCCGATCGGCGCGCCGTCGTGGGGCGGCGTCGCCATCGCCGGCGGATCGGTGTTCGCCGTCACGGGCACCACTGCCACGATGGGCTACATCGTGGCCTACCGCCCGCGCGCGTAGAGGAACGGCCTCCGGCTAGCCGTGGGCGAAGTCGCGCAGGCGCGTGGAGATCGTCATGAGCGCCGCCACCAGACCCGCCACGCGCGCGAGGCCGACCACGTAGGCCACCCCGTCGCGGGAGTGGTCGAGCAGGTCGTGGATCGACGTGCCGGGATGCCAGATCGCCGCCATCGCGAACGCGGTGGCCACCCCGAGGTGCACCCGCGCCCAGACTGGCAGGCGCCGCCACTCGAATGCGGCGAAGCCCGCGAACAGCAGCGCGGACAGCAGGAGGGGGATGTGCGGGCCGGCGGTCATTAGGTCGTGGTATCGGCTCACCTCCACCCTCTCCTGAGAGGGGCGCCGCGTCAAGCCCCCGGATCGGGTATTCACCGCCGGTATGCGCGAGCGTCTGGCGCCAGAGATCTTCCGCCTGCCCGTCGAGCGGCTGCGCGAGGGCTACTACAGCGACGCCTACTTCAACTTCACCAAGGACCTGCTCGAGGAGGAGGGGCGCCACCCGCGCGTCCTGACGCAGGTGTTCCAGAAGCACGACTCGATCCTCGGCGGGATCGACGAGGCCATCGCGATCCTCAAGCGGTGCGCGGGCCGCGGCGTTGACGGCGGCTGGGAGGACGGCTGGCCCGAGCTGGAGGTCCATGCCCTCCACGAAGGCGACGAGATCTCCCCATGGGAGCCCGTACTGACGATCGAGGGCGACTACTCGCTGTTCACCCACCTCGAGACGGTCTACCTGGGCTGCATGGCGCGGCGCACGCTGGTGATGCGCAACGTGCGCGAGGTGAGGGACGCCGCCCGCGGAAAGGAGATCCTGTTCTTCCCGGCGCGCCACGACCACTGGCTCGTTCAGACCGGCGACGGCTGGGCGGCCCACGTGGCCGGGGCGATCGGAGTGTCCACCGACGCCCAGGCGTCGTGGTGGGGCGGCCGCGGGGTGGGCACCGTGCCGCACGGCCTGATCGCGGCCTTCGGGGGCAGCACGGTCGACGCGGCTCGCGCGTTCGCCGAGCGCTACGCGGGCGAGATGAACGTAACCGTGCTTGTTGACTTCGACAACGACTCCGTGCGCACCGCGCTGGAGGTGGCCGACGCGCTGGGCGAGGACCTGTGGGGTGTCCGGCTGGACACCTCGGAGAACCTCGTCGATCGCTCGCTGTTCGAGGAGATGGGCTCGTTCCGCCCCACGGGCGTCAACCCGCGGCTGGTGGAGCTGGTGCGCGAGG
>JAXDIC010000049.1:0-2893 GCA_034664185.1 Thermoleophilaceae bacterium | reverse complement strand
GTGTGGTTGTTCGGCAGGAGCAGCTCGTTGTACCGCGGCACCTGGCAGCTGGAGGGGTCCGACGGGGTGGCACAGGCGGCCAGCTGCCCCTGGAAGCGCTTGCTGAAGTACTGCATCCGCGAGACCTGTGTGGTGGGGTTGACGTCCGGGCAGGGGGTGCCGGGCGTCACTGTGGCCGGCAGGCTGTCCTGGCACGGGTCGTGGTCCAGCGTCTCGCGCTGGGTGATCGGGTCCTTGTTGATGGCGCCGCTCGAGGGGTACTGGGTGATGAACTCGGAGTTCTTCAGCACCTGGGCGCGCACCGAGCTCTCCGCCGGGTTGGCCTGGGAGTCGGGGAACGCAAGCCCGGCCGCCGCCTCGCCGTAGTTGAAGAAGCTCACGCCCTGGCGCACGGCCGAGTCGAAGAAGAACCCCTTGGGCGGGGCCGAGACGGGGTACAGCAGGTCGAACGGGTGCGGGCTCTCCAGCGTGGCTCGCACGTCGTACTCCGGCCCGTACGCGCTGGAGGTCCAGATGTGTCCGTCGTCGGAGGTCTCCGAGTTGGCGTACGTGTTGTCCAGCGTGGCGAACTGGCGCGCCAGCTTGTGCTCGTTGGGCGTGATGGGCGAGCCGTCCAGGCGCTGGCCTACGGGCACGCCGTTGCGGTCGCCGTCGTTGATCCCATAGCCGCTCTGCGGGCACGGCGACCCGTCCGCGCGCTTGCGCAGGCTGCGCGTCTCCCCGTAGATGGCCAGGCAGGGATCGCCGTTGCCGCGCCCCAGGTCGCCGAGGATGATGTCGAAGGTCTTGTTCTCGGTCACGACGTAGAAGACGTACTTGATCTTCGTGCTGGCCCCGCCGGCGGCGTCCACGAGTGGCGAGCCGGCGGGCGCCGTCGCCTTGTGATCGGCCGGGATCGGGGTGTCGACGCCGCCCTCTCCCGCCGCCACGATCGCGGTGTCGCGCGCGCCGGCCGCCGCGGGCAGCGGGATCCGCTGGAGCACGCCCGGGATGTGCGCGGCCACGCCCTCGCCGGCCGCGAACGTCGAGCCCGGTCCCACGCCCTTGGCGTCGAGGATCGCCAGGCTGCGCGCGCCCGGCGCGAGCATCACCTGGCGCGGGTAGATCCCCGCCGGTATCCGCGCGAGCTCGTCGCCGGACTGCACGGTCACCACTCGGCTGCCCGCGGCGGTCAGCTTCACACGGGCGTGGCGGGTCGGCTGACGCACGTGCTCGTCGAGGTGCACGCAGCCTGAGCTCTTGCGCTTCTTCTTCTTGTGCTTCTTGTGCTTCGCGGCGTGCGCGGGGTGCTTCTTCTTTTTCTTTTTCTTCCTCTTTTTGTGCTTCTTCTTCTTGGCCGTCGCGCACTTCTTCGTCTTGCTCGCCTGCGAACCGCCGCTGAGCGGCTGGGGGAGGGAGGTGACGTTGGCGGGCAGCGTCACGTCGCGCTTGGTCAGGGCGATGGCCCGGACGACGTCCTCGCCCAGGTTGGCCACGAACAGCGTGCCGCCGTCGGGCGTCACCGCCAGCCCGACCGGCTGGGTGCCCAGCCCGCTCACCCGGCGCACGTCGAAGCGGCGCGTGACCTTGCTCGGGTCGGCGGCGTCCAGCTCCAGCACCTGGTCGTCGGCCGTGAGCGACACGAACACGTGCTTGCCGTCCGGCGCCGCGGCGATCCCGTTGGGGTGGGTGCGCTTGGGGTTCACTGCCGAGGGGTCGGTGAACTGCGGCGTGACGCGCTGGATGCCCGACGGGTTGGACAGGTCGAAGCTGGCCACGGTGCCGTCGCCCTCGTCGGTCACGAACGCGCGCGTGCCGGCGATGGCAACGTTGGCCGGGTAGGCGTGGTCACCCGCCGCGCCGTCGCTGCGCACCTGCACCTGCTGCACCGCCAGGGTCTTCGTGTCGATCACCGCGACGTGGTCCGACAGGTTGAGCGCCACCACCAGCTTGCCGTCGTCGGCGCTCAGGGCCAGGCCCTCGGGATAGCTGGTGGGTGAGCCGTGGTTGGGCCCCGGGAAGTTGGGCGGCGGCGGAGCCGGCGGGGGCGTCTTGGGCTGGTTGGGCGGGTAGTCGTCGGGCGGCTGCTGGCCCGGAGGCGGCGGCACCGCGATGGTGGGCGTCGCGTCCAGGGTGGCGTGCCCGCTGGCGGGATCGATGTCGTACACGTCGATCTGGTCGCGTGCGTCGGACGCGTACGCGCGCCGCCCGTCGTGCGAGATCACGATGCCGCGCAGCTTGCCGCGGTCGATCGAGTTGGGCCGCTGCGGCTCCTGGAGCTGCTGCACGATCTGGCCGGTGGCGGCGTCGGTGATCTGGATGTCGAAGTGGCTCGCCCCGTTGCGCGTGCCCAGCGTCCACACGAAGCGCCCGTCCGGCGTCATCGCGGAGTTGATCGGGAAGTACTCGAGCTGGCTGAGGCCGCCGAACGGGGTGATCAGCCGGCCGAAGTTGGAGACCACACGGACCGGACCGCCGCCCGGCGGCAGGTCAGCGGACGCCGCGACCGGGGCGATGCAAACCAGCGTGACCGCCAGGCCAATCGTGGCTTGGGCCAAGCGGCGCGCTCGCACGCCGGCGAGCATAACCCCGGGCCGCCCCGCGGCGCGGCGGGTGGCTCAGGCGTCGATCGAGGACATGTCGGCGTAGCGGTCGCCGGCCGCCGCGCCCCGCGGCGCGATCGCGTCGATCCGCGCCAGGTCCTCCGCGGTCAGCTCCACGTCCGCGGCAGCCGCGTTCTCCTCGAGGTACTGGATGCGCTTGGTGCCCGGGATGGGCACGACGTCGGTGCCCTGATGCATGACCCACGCCAGCGCCAGCTGGCCCGCGGCGATGCCCTTCTCGCGCGCGATCTGCTCCAGCTGGTCGACGATCCGCAGGTTGCGCTCGAGGTTCTCGCCCTCGAAGCGCGGGA
>JAXDIC010000226.1:0-6850 GCA_034664185.1 Thermoleophilaceae bacterium | reverse complement strand
TGCTCGTTCCCCTCATTGCTGCTTTTTCGGCCTGCGGAGTCGTTCGGCCGGGAGGCTCCCACCGTCGCCTCCCGCGCCTGGAGCGTCGGCCTCGCCCAGCTTGGCTGCCGCTCGCCCAGCTCTGGTTTGGGTGGCTAGCTGGGAGGGTCGGGCCTGTCGGTTCTACGGCAGACCATCAGGTCCGTTGACGGGCCGGGGGCCGGGCGGCGGATCAGGGTCGATTCGATCGGGTACAGGAGTGGGCCCGCTATGGCTCCTATGCGTGGCGACTTTGTCAGGGCGCCCCTGAGGGCCTTCCACCAGGCTCGGTGGAGGGGGTTGGTCGTGTTCTGGGGCTCGTTCATCAGGGCGAAGCTCCGGCGGCGGGCCAGCGGCTCGAAGCCGCCCTCTGCCAGCAGGTCGTGGATCTCCTGCTCGGGGTGGTCGACCTGTGAGGCCGCGACCTCGACGCGGCCGTAGCGGCTGAAGTTCTCCGAGAAGATCAGCAGGCCGCCGGGGCGGACGAGCCGGGCGAGGTTGTGGAACGCGCGGTGGTAGCGATCGTCGTCGACGATGTGGAACAGGACGTCCATGGCCGAGACGGCGTCGAAGCGCTCGCCGTCGAGCTGGCCGAGCTCGCCCCCGATGTCGAGCTGGACGGAGCGCGTGACCTCAGGCGCCCGACCGAGACGTTCGACGGCCGTCGGTGACAGGTCCGCCGCCGTGACGCTGGTAGCGCCCAGCTGACGCCAGAGCGGGAGGTAGAAGCCGGTTCCCGAGCCGACGTCGAGCACGGACAGCTCGCGGTCGCGGCCAACGAGGGGCCGCAGGGTCCTGAGGAAGACGCCGCGGCGCAGCCTGTACATCCAGCGGTTGAAGGGCACACCCAAGCGTCCGTATCCGACCGCGACGAGCGGCGGCAGGGTCCGGTGCCGGTTGTCCCAGTGCTCCCTCGTCGGCACGCGCTAACTGTGGCAGGAGCGCTCGCCGGACCCGCGAGTCGCGCGCGGGGTTACAGTTCCAGAGTGGCCCAAGCAGCCGCCCAGGAATCCGCCGAGTGCCGCCGGTGCTGCTCGTTCTGCGACCGGGTGCTGCTGCCCTCGGGATGCCTCGAGTCAGGCTGTCCGTACCTCTATCTCTACGACGACGAGAAGAGCGGGCGGCGCTTCATGGGCTGCCTCAACAAGGTCTTCCGGGTGGAGATCGACGTCGACCTGTTCCGCGAGGCCGAGCGCACCCGCCACGGGTTCGGCGGCGTCAAGCTGACCGGCTCGCCGATCCCCAACTGCCGCACGTCGGTCGAGCGCGCCTACCACGGCTGCGGCGACGCCTTCGAGTGCGTCAACCCGCAGTTCTTCGTCGAGCCGGCTTCGCAGCAGGCCGCCGACTTCGACCTGCGCGACCGGCTCTAGAGGGCCTCCTCGCGCGGCCGCGGGCCGCGATGCCCTCGGCGCGCAGCTCGCGGGCGATTCGGATGTCCGCCACGCCGGCGCCCCTGCCGTCCAGGCCCGGTCCCTCGAAGATCGCCGGCAGCCCCTCGAAGCGCGGCTCCGAGAAGAACGCCGCGCAGCCCTCGCGCCCCAGCTCGCCGTCGCCGAGGGGCGCGTGCCGGTCGCGGTTGGATCCCAGCGGGGCCTTCGAGTCGTTCACGTGCAGGCAGCGCAGCCGCTCGAGGCCAACGATCTCCGTGCAGCGGTCGATCGCCTCCGAGAGGCCTTCGGCCTTCCTGACGTCGAATCCCGACGCGAGCATGTGGCAGGAGTCCAGGCAGATGCCGATGCGCTCGTGGCCGCCGCCGAGCTCGATCAGCCGGGCGAGCTCCTCGAACGACCGCCCAAGGGTGCCGCCCGCGCCCGCGGTGTTCTCGAGCAGGAGCGGGCAGCGCTGGGACTCGGCCAGCACGTGCCGGATCGCGTCGCCCACGCGCCGCAGCGACGGCTCGAACGGCTCGCCCACCTGCGATCCCGGGTGGACGACCACCCCGTCCGCCCCGATGGCGTCCCCCGCCCGCAGGGCGTGCGCCAGCGAGTTGAGCGACTTCTCCCTGACCGTCGGGTCCTTCGAGGCCGGGTTGATCAGGTAGACGGCGTGGATCACGATCGACCTGACGGGGCCCTTCGCGAGGAGCTGGCGGAACTCTGCGACGTCCTCGTCGCGGTAGTTCGTTGGCCGCCAGGCGCGCGGCGACTGGTTGAAGATCTGGATCGCGTCGCAGTCCCGCTCGACCCCGCGCTGGAAGGCGCTGACCAGGCCGCCAGCCGGAGAGACGTGGCCGCCGATTAGCATCGCGGTGTGACCGAGGGCATGAGGGTTCGCTTCGCTCCGTCGCCCACCGGGGTGCTGCATATCGGCGGCGCGAGGACGGCACTGTACAACTGGCTCCTCGCGCGCCAGTCGGGCGGCGCGTTCGTGCTCCGGATCGAGGACACCGACCGCGAGCGCTCCACGCCCCAGAACGTCGAGCAGATCCTCGACGCCCTGCGCTGGCTGGAGCTGGACTGGGACGAGGGGCCGTTCTCGCAGGCGGAGCGCAGGCCGCGCCACGAGGAGGAGATCGCGCGGCTGGTGGACGAGGGCCACGCCTACCTGGACGAGGGTGCGGTTCGCCTCCGCGTCCCGGACGAGGGCGAGACCGTGGTGCACGACGTGATCCGCGGCGAGGTGGCGTTCCCGCACTCGGCCATCGACGACTTCGTCATCGCGCGCTCGGACGGCAGCCCGCTCTACAACCTGGCCGTCGCCGTGGACGACCGGGACATGGGGATCACGCACGTGGTTCGCGGCGCCGACCACCACTCCAACACCCCGCGCCAGCTGATGATCCTCCGGGCGCTTGGAGCCGAGCCGCCGATCTACGCGCACCTGCCGCTCCTCCACGGTCCTGACGGCCAGAAGCTGTCCAAGCGCCACGGCGCCGCCTCCGTCCAGGAGCTGCGCGAGGCGGGCTACCTGCCGGAGGCGGTGCGCAACTACATCGCCCTGCTCGGCTGGGGCTACGACGAGAGCACGGAGTACATGACCACGGAGGAGCTGATCGAGCGCTTCTCGCTCGAGCGGGTGTCGAAGTCCCCGGCCGTCTTCGACGAGCAGAAGCTCCGCTGGATGAACGGGCAGTACCTGCGCCAGCTCAGCCCGGAGGAGCTGACGCGCAGGCTGGAGGAGCGCGTGGGGCGCACTGGGCTCCGGCCGGCGGTCGAGATCGCCCAGGAGAAGATGCAGACGCTGGAGGACTTCTGGCGCCTCGCGGCGTTCCTGGTCGAGCCGCAGGACTTCGACGAGCAGGCCTGGGTCAAGGTGATGAGCGACGGCGCGCCAGATCGACTGCGGCGCGTGCGAGACGCGCTGGCCGCCGTCGAGCCATTCGACAAGGATGGCGTGGAGGCGGCGCTCAGGGGAGTCGTCGACGCGCTGGGAGTGAAGCCGCGCGAGGTCTACCAGCCGATTCGCGTGGCCATCAGCGGCGGCACGGTGTCTCCCGGGATCTTCGAGTCCGTCGCGGTGCTCGGCCGCGACGAGACGCTGGCGCGCATCGACCGCGCCCTCGCCCGGGCGGGCGACTCGGACGCGACACCATAATGGGTTAAGGCCCTAGGCCGATCGGGTTAGGGTCCAGGCCCCAAGCCGCTCTGTTACCGGGAATGCGGTACTCAACCTGGACCCCCAGGCTGCCGATGATCCCCGCAGTCCCCGCCACAGCCAGGGAAGGCACCAAGACCCCGTGAAGAGAGCACTCAAGCCGGTTCCGGACCGGACCACCAACAGCGCGAACGCTGCCGCGCGTCAGGCCAACGAGGGCCATGGACGTCGGCTGACTGCCGCGTTCGAAGCGCTCGAGGCCTTCCCAGCACTGGCTGAGTCGCGCAACCGCGTGTTGCGCCTCGTTCGCGAGGAGCACACCTCGCCTGGGGACGTCGTCGCCGCCATCGAGTCGGACGTCTCGCTCGTGATCGCGGTCCTGCGGATCGCCAACCGCGCGCCCGCTCCCAAGAGGAGCCGGATCGCCAGCGTGCCCGAGGCCATCGAGCTGCTCACGCCGAGCGGCGTCGAGGCCCTCGCGTCGCGCACCGCGGTGTTCGACTTCTTCGAGCGCATCCCGGGCTGGGACGCCGCCCCGGAGCGCTTCCGGCTTCACGCCGTGGCCACCCAGCGCGCGGCCGACCGTCTGTCGCGCGAGACCGACTTCCCCGATCGCGACGAGCTCCTCGTCTCGGCGCTCCTGCACGACATCGGCAAGCTCGTGCTCGTCCACGCCTACCCGGGCTACCCGGGACAGATCCACGGCGAGGCGCAGACACCCGAGGAGCGGATCCACCGCGAGCGCCGCGAGCTGGGCGTCGACCACGCACTGGTCGGAGGCGTCCTGGCCCGCCGCTGGGGGCTGCCGGCGCGACTGGCCGCGGCGATCGAGCGCCATCACTCCGACGAGATCACCGGCGAGAGCGCCCTGATCCGCTTGGCCGACATGCTCGCCCACTACGGCCACGGCCAGCCGATCGAGCCGGCCCGCATGCTCAAGGTGGCCCGCGACCTCGGCCTGAACGCCCAGAAGCTGCGCGGGATCATGTACGAGCTTCCCTACGCCAGCGGCAACCAGCGCCGCCAGATCGATCCGTGCCCGCTCTCGACGCGGGAGCTGGACGTGCTCAAGCAGCTGGCCGAGGGCAAGGTCTACAAGCAGATCGCGCTCGCGCTCGGCCTTTCCACCAGCACCGTGCGCACCCACCTCCACAACACCTACGCCAAGCTCGGCGCCGTCGACCGGGCTCAGGCCGTGCTGATCGCCACTCAGCGCGGCTGGCTGTAGAGCACACGCCGCCAGCGCGAAGCCGGGCCGTCGTGCGAGTGCGCCTGCTCCGCGGGGGTCAGGGGCGCACGCACCAGGACCCTGGTGCCTCGCGGGCCGGTCTCGATCTCCAGCCGGCCGCCGATCAGCTCCGCTCGCTCGCGCATGCTGGCCAGGCCGATGTGGCCCGGGTCCGTGGCCTCGAGCGGGCTCGTGCCCTCGAAGCCGTGCCCGTCGTCGGACACCCGTAGCTCCACCTCGTCGCCAACGATCCGGAGGGTGAGGACCACGCGCGTGGCCTCCGCGTGGCGACCGGCGTTGGCGATCGCCTCCTGGGCGATGCCGAACAGGGTGCCGCACAGCTCGTTGGGCAGGTTGACCCGGTCGACGGCCAGCTCGACCTCAAGCCCGAACCGCCGCCGCCAAACCGGAGCGCACTGCTCCACGGCGGTGTCGAAGGTGAGCTCGTCGAACGCGTAGGGCCCCAGGCCGACTATCTCGTCCCTCAGGGCGCCGATGTTCCGCTCGGTCAGCGTGCGAGCCTCCTTCAGGCGGTCGCTCACGCTGTCCGCGTCTCCGCGCGCGATGGCCTGGTCGATCGAGGCGAGTATCAGGTCCAGGCCGATCAGCTCCTGCACGGGGCCGTCGTGTATCGACTCCGCCAGACGGCGCCGCACGTGGGCCTCGGCCTCCATCGCGCGGCGCGAGACGTCGCGCGCGCGCAGGCGCTCGGCCGACTCGGCGGTGCGGATCCGCGCGACGAACACTCCGCAGCAGATCGCCGATAGAGCGAAGAGGGACTCGTACAGGGCCAGGATGCCGTCGTGGACGGGGACGCCGAGCAGGGGCGCGGCCGGAACCAGGAGGACCACGGCGGCAAGGGCGACGACGAGCCCGCGCAGCTCGCCGAGGAAGTACGCGTGCGTGGCGATCAGGAACAGCGCGACGAAGCGAACCCCGCCGTACGCGGCGGGCGAGGCGACTTGAATCACGGCCAGCACCAGGACGTCGCCGACGGCGATGCCCAGGCTGGTCACGAGCTCGGTGCGCCGGCGTACGAGCACGACAAGCGCCGCCGACCACGGCAGCGCCACTGCGGCCAGGACCAGAGCGAGCCGCACTCGATGGGGCTCGTCGAACAACGCGACGGACGCGAGCGAGCCGAGGGCGAGCGCCAGTCGCACGCGCGCGAACCACAGCGCCGGCTCGCCCGACTGGAGCGGCAGCCGCGGCGCGATCACCATGAACGACGCGCGATCAGAATCGATGCCACGACCATGCCCACCGAGTCGATGGCCACGTCGACCGGCGTGCCGTGGCGCCCGTGCACGAACGTCTGGTGGAACTCGTCGGTGCCCGCGTACCCCAGCGAGATGCCGAACGCGAGGGCGATGGCCCAGCGGCTGCGCGCGACCTCGCGGAGCGCTCGCCACCAGAGGAAGCAGAGCGCCCCGTACTCCGACATGTGCACGACCTTGCGGCCCACGAGGTCCCATACCCCCAGCCCCGTCGACAGGTCGGGCTGCGCCGACAGGAGGAAGATCACGACCATCAGGGCGATCGGAGGAGCCCAGGGGTCGAGCCGCGAGAGGGTCGCCAGGGGGGTTCGCGTCACCCCCATAACCTAGACTCGCAGCGCGTTGCTCGCCATCACTTCCAAGTCTCCCTACGCGCTGAGGGCGCTCACGGAGCTTGCCCGGATGGGAGGTACGGCTCCCGTGCCGATCGGCGAGATCGCGCGCAGGCGCGACATCCCCGTCCAGTTCCTGGAGGGAATGTTCGCCACGCTCCGCCGCGCCGGCATCCTCCACAGCCAGCGCGGGGTGAAGGGCGGCTACACCTTCGCCCGCGAGCCCAGCCAGGTCACCGTGCTCGAGGTGGTCGAGGCCCTGGAGGGCGCGCTGGACGCCGAGACGATCGGCGTCGACCCCCTCTGGGCGGAAGCAATCGAGGCGCTGCGGGCGAAGCTGGGCTCGGTCACCGTCGCCGCCGTGGCGGAGCGCGAGGCGCGCGCCGCCGGCGCGGCCATGTACTACATCTGACCACTGGCGCAAAGCCCCGATCGGGCTTATTATTTCGGCAATCAAG
>JAXDIC010000223.1:0-3597 GCA_034664185.1 Thermoleophilaceae bacterium | reverse complement strand
AACGTCAACTACGGGGACTTCAACGGCGACGGCAACGTGGATCTGGTCACCGCCAACGACGGCACGAGCTCCACGGACATCCTCCTCGGCGTGGGAGATGGCACCTTCGCGCCCAGCCAGTCGTTCGTGCTTCCGTCCGCCAACGTGACGGTCTCCGTGGCCGACATCAACGTCGACGGGAAGCCCGATCTCGTGTTCAACAGCGGGGAGATCCTGCTGAACACCACACCAACGCCGACACCGCCTCCCCCGCCCCCCGGCGGACTCTCGCCCCCGGTCATCCAGAAGACCTCCAACGTCAAGCCGGTCAGCGGCTCGGTGCGGATCAAGCGCCCCGGCTCGAACGCCTTCGTCAACCTCACGGGCGCGGCCCAGATCCCGCTGGGCTCGACGATCGATGCGAGCAAGGGGCGCGTAACGACCGCGATCGCGCGCAAGGGCGGCGGGACTGACGCGGCCGACTTCTACGAGGGGCAGTTCGTGGTTTCCCAGGACGCCACGGGGCTGGCCACCCTGACCATGGACGGCGGGTCGTTCAAGTCATGCAAGAAGAAGAAGGTGAAGCACGCCCTGCATAGCGCCAAGAAGCGTCGCTCGATCCGCCACCTCTGGGGCAGCGGCGTGGGCCGCTTCCGGACGCGCGGCAGGCACAGCTCGGCCACGGTTCGCGGGACCATCTGGGACGTCGAGGACCGCTGCGACGGGACGCTGACCAAGGTCGTGAAGGGCACGGTGTCGGTGCGCGCCTTCAAGAAGAAGAAGACGGTGACGGTGAAGGCGGGGAAGAGCTACTTGGCGCGGAAGTAGGGCGCGGGCCGGCCGTGCCGCCAGGGGTAGCTGCGAGCGCATCAGCTTGATGCGCTACGGTGCACGTCGTGAGCTCGCGTCAATCAGACAAGAAGGCAGCGCCGAAGCGCAGCTCCGCGCGTAGCCCCAAGCCCGCGTCCGACACCAACCGGAAGTCCACGTCACGCACTAAAACGAACCGCACAAAGCGAGGCGGGGCTCGCGCCTCCGCCACCAGCGGCCGGAAACGAGCGCCCCAGCATGATGGCCCACGAACGACGTTGCGGCTTCCGGGAGGGCTTGCGCTGTTGGCCGACGCGCTCGGCAGCCGCGAAGGCATCAGTCGAAACGATGCGGTCGTGAGGCTCGCGGTGATCGGCGCTGAACAACAGCAGCGGCTCGACGCGATATCCGAGCGCGGCGAGAAGCGTCTCGCTGCGTGGCGAACACGGGAGCGGCCGCGCACCGGCAAGTTCCCCACCGCTGACGAATTTCAGGCGGCGGTCGGCCTCGCTCGATCCGACGAAGTGGACGGCGCCAAGTAGCCGGCGATCGTCAGCAGGCCTGGGACACGTCGGTCGTATCTCGCCTGGTGCCCGACAGCCCAGCGCATGACGCTGCGATCGCCGCGGCGGTGGACGGTCTTCCGATTGCCGTCCCGACCCCCGTGCTCAGCGAGGTCGCCTTCGGCGTCGCACAGCGGGCGGACGTACAGCCCGCCCTTGTCAACCAGTACGAATGGCTGCTCGACCTCATCGAACGTTCGATCCTTCAGCCACTCCCGCTGACGGTGCTCGCTGCCAGCGTGGCCGGCGAGCTGCGTGCGCGCCAGCCCGCGCCGCCTACCGGCGATCGCAAGCGCGGCGGAGCGAAGCCCGAACAACGCGTCGGCTGGTTCTTGGACCTGATGATCGCGGCAACCGCGTGGGTCCACGGTTGCGACATCGTGTCGCGGAATACAGCTGACTTCGAGCGCATTGCAGAGCTGCTGCCCGCACCGGACGATGACAGTCGCCTCCTGGCCACCCCACCCGCATTCGACGCCTGATCTCGGAATCGAATTTCCTGACGAAGGACCATCGCGGTCACCACGGACGTTTTGCGGGACAGGGGAAGCGGACGACGGGTCTCGAACCCGCGACCTTCGGCTTGGGAAGCCGACGCTCTACCAACTGAGCTACGTCCGCGTATGACCCTGTGGGCCGGCGGTCAGTCTAACCCGGCTCTTTACCCTTGGACACACGTGAAGCGCTTGCTCTCGCCCATCCCCCTGGCCGTCGTCGGGACCACCGTCGCGCTGCTCGCCCTGCTCGCGTACGGCGTGCTCCAGAACAGCAACGACACCAGCATCGACGACGCCGTGGCGCGCGGCCAGCGCGTGGCCAGCCCGGCGCTCACCCTGCCCAGGCTCGACGGCGGCGGCAGCCTGGCGCTCGCATCGCTCAGAGGCCAGGTGGTGGTCCTCAACTTCTGGGCCTCCTGGTGCCAGCCTTGCCGCGACGAATCCCCCCTCCTCGAGCGCTGGCAGCGCCGCATCAAGCCGCAGAACGCCACCGTGCTCGGCGTCGACCTGCTCGACCTGACCTCCGACGCCCGAGCCTTCGTGCGCCAGTACAAGCTGAGCTATCCGATCGTGCGCGACGGTCCCGGCGCCCACCGCCGGGACTTCGGCGTCATCGGCTACCCGGAAACGCTGGTGATCGACCGCCGTGGGCGGATCGCCGCCGTGCTGCGCCAGCCGGTCACCGAGGCCTACCTCAAGCGCACCCTGCCGCCGCTGCTCCGGGAGCGCCAGTGAGGAAGCTCGCCGCCGCAGCCGCCGTCTTCCTCACCCTGGCGGCGCCCGCGACCGCCGCCGCCGCGGCGTGTCCCCGCACCAGCGTCGCCGACGTCGAGCCCGAGGTGATGTGCATCGAATGCGGCGTGCCGCTGGACGTCGCCGGCGACGCGCCCACGGCCAAGCGCGAGCGCGCGTTCATCAACCAGCTCATCTCCCAATGCAGGACGAAGGACCAGATCAAGGCCGCCCTCGCCGGCCAGTTCGGCGACCGCGTGCTGGCCAGCCCCAAGTCCAAGGGCTTCGGCCTGACCGCCTGGGCCGTCCCCGCCGTGGCGTTCCTCGCCGCCTGCGCGCTGATCGCCGCCTCCGCCCTCCGCTGGCGCCGCAACAGGGCCCGCCCCGCCGGCCCGGCCGGGACCGGCACCCCCGACGCCCCCGACCCCCCGCTCACCGTCCCCCCCTCCCCCGACTCGGCCCGCCTGGACGCCGACCTGCGCCGCTACGACCTGTGATCGCGCTCGCCGCCGATCACGTCAGCACCACCGTCCTGGCCGCCTTCGGGGTCGGCTTCATCTCCTTCGTCTCGCCCTGCGTGCTGCCGCTCGTGCCCGGCTACCTGTCGGCCATCTCCGGCGTCTCCTTCGCCGAGCTCAGCGAGGGCCGCGGGCGCGCCCGCGTGCTCGGCCCGTCGCTGCTCTTCTGCCTCTCCTTCAGCGTCATGTTCGTCGCGCTCGGCATGAGCGCCACCGGCCTCGGCCAGACCCTCCAGGACCACCGCGACACCCTCCGCCACGTCGCCGGCATCCTCATCATCGCCATGGGCGTGCTGTTCGTGGCCATGCTCTTCGTCCCCCGCCTGAACCGCGAGTGGAGGCCGGAAGCGCTGCTCAAGCGCGCCTCGACCGGCGGCCCCGTGATCGCCGGCCTGGCGTTCGCGGTGGCCTGGCTGCCCTGCACCGGCCCCACGCTGGGCGCCATCCTGACCGCCGCCAGCACCCAGTCCACCGTCGGCAAGGGCGGCGTGCTCTTGG
>JAXDIC010000044.1:0-5134 GCA_034664185.1 Thermoleophilaceae bacterium | reverse complement strand
GCGGGACGAGGCCGACACCGATCGCCCGCGGCAGGTATCCCCAGAGGTAGCCGGCGCTGAACAGCTCGTCGCCCATCAGCCCGATGTCGGTGTGCGCCTGCGGGCCGCCGATGTGGGTCAGGTAGATCACCGGGACGGCGGGGGTGAAGAAGAACAGCGCGATGAGGAGCGCCTGCCAGCGCGAGCGCGCGTCGCTCTCGACGCGTCTGACGTAGGCGACATGGCCCGCGAAGAGGACGGCGAAGGCGACCGGCACCCAGGCGAGGTACGAAAGCTGGAGGCTCAGGCCGGCCTTCGCCAGGAGGCCTGAGAAGACGAACATCGGGTGGAGGAAGCTGTGATCGCTGCCGGTCAGCCCGAATCGGTTGGAGACGAGCGCGTGCTCGGCCGCGTCCCTGATCCACCAGAGGTACTCGAGCTGATCGGTCGGAGCCCGGCCGGCGGAGGCCGTCCACGTGCCGCCGGGCGGGGCGTCGAGGAGCACAGCGGCGAAGACGCCGACCGTGGTGAGCGCGAGCAGGACGAGGACCCCCGTCTCGCCTCTCGACAGACGGGCCACTCGTGACCGGGCGCCTTCACCGGCCGGCTTCACGTCGCCCCCTGCGACATGGATCGGACCCTACCGTCGCGAGCTAGAGGGTCTCCGCAAGGGAAGAGGCAGGCACATCGACCCTGCCAGGGCCGACCACGCGGTCCTTGCCCGCGCGCTTGGCGGCGTAGAGCGCGGCATCGGTGCTCTCCAGGAGGGCGTCGCGGTCGGTGGCGTTGGCCGGCCATGACGCCACGCCGACGCTCACGCGCAGCGGCAGGGCAAACGCGGTGCGGGCGACTGCGGCGCGCACGCGCTCCGCGACGGGCATCGCGTCGGCGACCGCCAGGCCGGGCATCAGGACGGCGAACTCCTCACCGCCGACGCGAAAGACCGTGTCCTGCTCGCGCACGCTGGAGCGCAGGGCCTCGGCCACACGTCTGAGCGCCTCATCCCCGACCGGGTGCCCATGCAGGTCGTTGACCAGCTTGAAGTCGTCGATGTCGATCGCCGCGAGGGCGAACTGCCCCCCGCGCTGGTCGAGCTGGATCTTGAGCGCCTCGTGGAAGGCGCGGTGGCCGTGGAGGCCGGTGAGGCTGTCGAAGCGCGCCTGGTGGGCCATCGTCTCGATCAGTCGCGCGTTGTCGAGCGCGGTGGCGCCCTGCGCGACCACACCCGCGAGCAGCCCCCGGAGGTCCGACGTCGGCTGGAGCCTCTCCGGGCGCTCCGTGACGCTCACGTTGAGAAGGCCGTAGAAGCGCTCGTGGGACACGATGGGGACCATGATCAGCGCCTGCGCTCCCGTACGGCGCATCGTCGCGGCGATGAACTCGTCGGGCGTGTCCGCGTCGCAGAAGATCGGTCCCGCCGTTGGGTTGTCGATCAAGTTGACCAACTGCTCGGTGTCCGACGGGCGGACGCGAAGGGCGCGGAGGACCTCGCTGGGCTCGCCGCCCGAGCCGGTCACTGCATGGCACACCAGTGTGTCCTCCGTCTCATCCCAAAGGAAGGCCGCCACCCGGTCGCAGTCGACCACCGCGGGAATCGTGTCGGCCAACCGCTGGGCCACCTCGTCGCGTGTGCTCGCCGTTGCCACGGCCCGAGCGAGCTCGAGCAGGGCGCGCGACTGCTCGTCGCGCCGGCGCGCCTCGTCGAACGCCGTGGCTGTGTCGAGCACGGTCGCCGCGAAGCGGGCGTAGACCTCCAGCAGCTCGCGCTCATGGGGGAAGAACGCTCCCGTCGGCGACGCGGCCATGAGGCGCCCGTAGTAGCGGCTTCCGGAGGCCACGTTGGCCACCAGCCGCCCGCTCGCCTGACCGCCGTCCGCGTCATCGAGCAGCGCGCGTGCAACCTCGGCCGCATCCTCGTCGTTGAAGCCGCGGTGATGCACGTGGAGCTGCGCGTCGGACCCGGTGCGCACGGCCAGCAGGTACCTGGGCGCACGCACCGCCGTCGCGGCACGCTCGGTGATCCGCGCGAGGGCGGCGTCGAGGTCGTCGAACGAGATCAGGTCGCGAGCGGTCGCGTACATGCTCTGGAGCCGGTCGCTCATGGCCGCCAGCTGGGTCTCGAGCGCGGTCACGAGCTGCTGCGGATCGGCTGCCCGAGCCGCGCCCTCCGCGTCCCAGGAGATCGCGTAGAGGCAGTGGTCGTCGCCGCGCGCCTGGCAGGAGGTCTCCTCGACCTCCGCCGGCGGGAGCCCGAAGAGGACAGGCGGTTGCGACAGCATGCCGGCCGTCCAGTCGCACAGATGGCGATGGCGCTCGAACCCGGGACGCGCGTTGGCGCGCACCACGGCCCGGCCGGGGCCAACCTCCGACGGGATCAGCTCGGTCACGGTGCTGAACTTCGTCACGCCGACGGTCAGCTGCTCGTAGATCGCCTGCGGCGAGCCGAGCGAGCGCATGAGGGTGGCAACCGGCGTGCCCGCATGCTGGCTTACGGTCTCCTCCCCGATCCGGCGCGCGATTCCCTGGTCGCCCGTAACTGCCACCGCGGCCTCGAACAGCGCGACGGCTTCGTGGTACCAGATCCAGTTGGCGACGTCCTCGAGGTAGGTGGTGGTGTAGTCCACGCCCGCGACACGAATGACGTCCCGGACCACCTCGTCGCCGAGGGTGGCTCGGAGATGCCGGATGAGCGTGCTCGCCATCGAGCACGAGAGCTGCCCGACCGCGGGTCCGCCGCCCGAGCGGGTGTCTGGATCGGCGTCGCCGGTTCGCATTGGGAGATATATCGGCTTCGGACGCGCCAGGCTGGATCCTGAAATGAGGTAGCGGGCGGGGTAGGATCCGCGTCGTGAAGCTCCTCGTTACCGGCGCGAGCGGCTTCCTCGGCCACGCCGTCTGTGCCGAGCTGCGGAGTCGCGACCACGAGGTGGCGGCGCTCGTGCGCAGGCCGGGCTCCGAGCCCCCTGGCACCTCCGCGGTGGGCGGCGACCTGAGCGACGCCGACGCACTCGGGGCGGTGCTCCAGGACGTCCGTCCCGATTGCGTGATGCACCTCGCGGCCGAGATCGCGTCGCAGCGAGACGAACGCAGGATCGCCGAGGTGAACGTGGAGGGAACGCGGCGGCTGCTCGCCGCCTGTACGGCCAGCGGTGGGCCGCGCTTCGTCTTCACGTCAACGGTGGTCACCGGCGACGCCCGCGGGGCGGAGCTCGACGAGGACTCGACACTGCCCGTGGAGACCGCGTACGGGCGTTCCAAGCAGGAAGGCGAGCGGCTCGTTCAGGCGTCGGGGCTGAGCACCGTGGTGATCAGGCCGAGCCACGTCTACGGCGCGGGCGGCTGGTACGCGGAGGAGTTCGTCAAGCGGCTCAAGCAGCCGGGTCGCTTCGCGGTGATCGGCTCGGGAGACAACTGGTGGGATGTCGTGCGCGTGGAGGACGTCGCGTCCGCGTGCGCGGACGCGGCGGAGAGAGCGCCGTCGGGCGCCGTCTATCACGTGGTCGACGATGAGCCGATCCGCTATTACGACTTCGTCGCGCTCACCGCGGAGGCACTCGGGGTGGGGCCGCCGCGCCGGATTCCGGCCTGGCTCGCCCGACTCGTCGCGGGCGAGGACCCAGTGCGCGCGGTTGTGCGTTCCGCGCGCAGCGCGAACGGGCGCATCAAGCACGAGCTTGGCTGGAAGCCGCGCTACCCCTCGGCTCGCGCCGGCGTTCCGGATGCGATCGCGAAGCTGACGGCCGGAGGCTAGCCGGCGTCCGAGCCCTTCGCCTCCTCGCGCGCGGGCTCGTAGACGAGGATGCGCGGCGGCATGTCGGCCGAGCAGTACCAGCGGGGCGGGCAGTGGTGGTCGTCCTTCTTCGATCGGATGGCCGCGCGGCTGGCCCACGCCTGAGCCCCGGATCGTTCATCATCCTACGGGCAGTCGGTCGGCTATCGAGTCCCTCCCGGGACGGAAGGAGAGGTCATGGACACGTACGTCATCCTCAGGCGGGGCGCCTGGGCATCCGGCGATGAGCTCGGCGAGGCGGCGGAGCGCTCGCGCAAGGTGGGCGACGAGGAGATGTCCGACGACGTCCGCTGGATCCGCAGCTACGTCCTCGACGAGGGCGAAGGGCGCGTCGGCACGGTCTGCATCTACGAGGCCACCAGCCCCGAGGCGCTTGCCCAGCACGCCAAGCGCGCGGATCTGGCCAGCGACGAGGTGATCCAGGTCGTGGACACGGTGCTCGTACGGCCCGACCCGGTGAAGGCCGCCTAATTCGGGACGGCCGCGCACTCGACGTTGTTGCGGCCGAGTTGCTTGGCTCGGTATAGAGCCTCGTCTGCCTCCTTGAGCACCTCGCCAACCGATCTGGCGTGGTGCGGGTCCAGCATCGCCAGCCCGGCGCTGATTGTGAGCACTCCCGGGGAGGTGTCGTGGTGCGGGATGGCGAGCAGCTCCAAGCCGCTTCGCATGCGCTCGGCCGCTACCGCGGCGCCGGCCAGCGACTGCTCGGGGAAGATGCACAGGAACTCCTCGCCGCCATAGCGGTAGACGGCGTCTCCGCGGCGAGCTTCGTCGTTCAGCTGGGTCGCGACCGTCTGAAGGACCTCGTCGCCGGCCTGGTGGCCGTAGCTGTCGTTGTAGGCCTTGAAGTGATCGATGTCGAGCAGAGCCACGCAGTAGCGCTGCCCGTAGCGGACCACTCGCGCCTCCAGCAGGTCGAGGTCCTCCTCGAGAGCTCTTCGGTTGCCCAGCCCGGTGAGCGGGTCCCGCAGGGCCGCGGCGGTGAGCTCTTGATTCAACCCCTCCAGCTCGGCTTGCTTCTGGGTCAGCTGGGCGTGCAGCGCCGTGACCCTGGCGGCCGCGATCAGGCGGCCCTGAAGGTCGCCGGGGTCCAGCGGCTTGACGAGATAGTCGTCGGCGCCGGCCCTCATGCCCTCCATGACCTGCTCCCGAGCGCCGTGGCTCGTGACCATGATGAAGTAGGGGTAGCCACCGGGCGTGTGGGACCGGATCTTGCGGCACAGCTCGAGCCCGTTCAGCCCGGGCATCTGCCAGTCGCTGATGACCACGTCGGGAGTGCGGGACCGGAAGGCGTCCCAGGCCTGGGCGCCGTCCGTCACGGCGTGGCACTCGTGACCCAGGCCCCGGAGCGCCGTCTGGGCGACG
>JAXDIC010000207.1:0-8566 GCA_034664185.1 Thermoleophilaceae bacterium | reverse complement strand
GTGACGCGGCCCACGCGCTGCTGGTAGATGCGCCTGGACGCCGTGGGCGCCAGGTGCATGCACACCGTGGCGCGGGGCGAGTTCCAGCCCTCGGCCAGGAGCTGCGCGTTGACCAGCACGTCGATCTCGCCGCGCTCGTACGCGGCCAGCGTGCGCGCCAGCTCGCGCTTGGGCGTCTCGCCGGACACGCCCTTGGCCTTCATGCCGGCGTCCTGGAACGCCTTGGCCACGTTGTAGGCGTGGCGCACCCCGGCGGCGTAGACCACGCCCGGCAGGTCCCTGAAGCGCACGCGGTAGAGGTCCGCCACCGCGGCATTGAACGGCCCCTGGTCGAGCAGGGCGGCCAGCTCCTCCTGGTCGAAGTCCTGGTCCACCTCGCCGCGCCGCAGCGGCACGTTGGCGATGGTCCGCACGCCCACGCCGGGCGGGATGCGCACGCAGCGCAGCGGCGAGATCACGCCGCGCCGCGCCGCCTGCGCCAGGTCGAAGCGCGAGGTCTGGGTGGGGAAGAGGTCGGTCACGTGGCGGGCGATCAGCGCGCCGGTGGCCGTCATGCCGATGAAGATCGGGCCCTGCCAGCGGCGGATCGACGCGCTGGTCTTCTCGCCGAGCGCCGTGTGCGCCTCGTCGCAGATCACGATCGTGTACGCGTCGGAGATACGCCCCGAGTTGCGCACGAACCACTGGTAGGTCTCGACCGTGACCGGACCGTTGGCGCGGTCCTCGCCCTTGTGGTCGAGCAGGGCGGCGCTGATCCGCTTCTTGTAGCCGCGCTCGGTCAGCTCGCCGATGAACTGGTCGACCAGGTTGCGGCGGTGGGTCAGGATCAGGATGCCGCCAGTGCGCGAACCCTCGACGAACCCGAGGGCGGCGACGGTCTTGCCCGCACCCGTCGCGTGCTCGAACCAGAAGCGCCGGGCGGCGCCGGGATCCTCCGCCGGCGCAGCCTCGGCATCGGGCTCCTCGCCCTCGCCGGACGGGTCCCAGTCGAGCGGCTCCTCGTCCTCGCCGATGTCCTCGTCGCCCTCCAGCTCGAGCTCGTCGGTGGGCAGCTCGGCCACGCGCTCGGCGGAGACGGTGCCGTTGCCGGCGCCGTTGGCGCCCCCGTTGCCGTTGCGCCCCGACGACTGCGCCTCGGCCATCAGCGCGGTCAGGGTGCCCGACAGGGCGTCCACCTGATGCGGGTCGAGCTGCGTGCCGTCGGCCAGGTGTGGATCCTCCTGCGACAGCAGCCGCTCCAGCCCGAGCATCAGCGCGTACTCACGCTGCCACTCCACCGACGGCACGTCGCGGCCGGCCTCGATCTCGGCCAGCGCGTCGTCCAGCGCGCGCCGGCGCGGGGCGCCTTCCTCAAAAACGGTCGCGGGGTCCTCCCCCTCTAGGAGGAAGGGCTCGCGCGCGAACTCCTCGGCACGAGCGAGGTCGGCCTCGGAAACCGGCGAGGCGGCAATCAGGGAATCGGTATCAGCCATTGAGGCGTCTTTGTTGTTGAGGTAACGACCGGGGGACGTGCAGTGGCTGCGGCGCGAGCGGTCGCGCAGCGGTCACGACCAGACACCCCCCGTGCCGCCGCCCTTCGGTACTTCCCTCTCGGCGGCGGCGCCCGAGCCCATGCGGGACGCGGGTTCACCCATAATTCTACCGCAATCCGGCGGTCGGCAATGCCCGTTGGGGCGAAACCTCTTGTGCGACCCTAGCGTGCGTGAAGCGCACGGCCGTGTCCCTGGCGATCGCTCTCGTGCTCGGCGGCTGCGGGTCGGCGAATCCGCCCAGCGCCGCGCCGCGGCCGGCCGACGCCGCCAGGGCGCTGGCGGGCTCGCCGGCCCCGCTGCGGTCGCTTCACCAGCAGGCCGCCCGGCTGCTGGACGGCGGCCCGGCCGCCTTCAAGGCGCGCCTGGCGTCGCTGCAGGGCCACCCCGTCGTCGTCAACAAGTGGGCGTCGTGGTGCGGTCCGTGCCGCTCGGAGTTCCCCTTCTTCCAGCGCCTCGCGGTGGACCTCGGCCGGCGCGTGGGGTTCCTGGGCGTGAACTCCAGCGACAGCGCCGGGGACGCCGCCCGCTTCCTGCGCAAGTATCCGGTCCGCTATCCGAGCTACAACGACCCGCATCAGAAGGTCGCCGCTGTCTTTGGCGCCATCCTGGCCTTCCCCACCACCGCGTTCTACGACGCGGGCGGCAAGCTCGCGTTCGTCCACCAGGGCGCCTACGCCACGGCGGCCAAGCTGCGCCAGGACATCGCCCGCTACGCCGGTGGCTAGCCATCCCCGCATGGCCGTGGAGGTGCGGCCGGCGCGCGACTCGCGGGAGATCGACCAGGCGCTGGCGCTTCGCGAGCGGGTGTTCGTGGGCGAGCAGGGAGTGACGCCGGCGGCCGAGCGCGACGGCCGCGACGGCGACGCGCTGCATCTGGTGGCGGTGGACCGGGGCGCGGTGGTCGGCACGTGCCGGCTGACCTTCTCCGGCACCACCGTCTCCCTGGGACGGCTGGCGGTCGAGCGCACGCGCCGGCGGGAGGGGATCGGTGCGGCCCTCGTCAGCCACGGGGAGCACGCAGCGCGCCAGGCGGGCGCCCAGACGATCGCCCTGCACGCGCAGGTGGAGATCCGCGAGCTGTACGACGCGGCCGGCTACGTACAGCGCGGCCGCCCCTTCGTGGAGCAGGGCATCGACCACGTGACGATGGAGAAGCCGCTTGCCTGAGCTGCGCATCGATCCCCTCAGCGGCCTGCGCACCATCGTGGCGGGCGAGCGCGCCGATCGCCCCGGGGCGACCTGGCAGATCGACCCGCCGGCTCCCATCGACCCCGAGAAGGATCCGTTCCTCGAGGGCCACGAGGACCGGACCCCGCCCGAGGTGTTCGCCCTGCGCCCCCACGGCGGCAGTCCCAACGGGCCGGGCTGGACCGTCCGCGTGGTGCCCAACCTGTACCCGTCGCTGACCGGCGAGGACGGCGGGCAGCCGGTGGCCGACCCGCTCGCCTCCGGCCGCGGGGAGCCCGACCTGTTCCCGGTTCGCCCGGCGACCGGCGTGAACGAGGTGGTGGTCAACGCCCCGGACCCCGTGGCGTCCCTGTCGCAGCTCACGCCCGACCAGGTCCAGACCGCGATGGAAGCGTGGCGCGAGCGGATGCGCGCCCACGGCGAGGCCCCGTACGTGCACGTGAGCGTCAACGAGGGGCGCCTGGCGGGCGCGTCCCTGCCGCACACGCACGCGCAGCTCTACGCGCTGTCGTTCGTGCCCGCGGCGGTGGCCCGCGAGCGCGAGCGCTTCACGGCCTACTCGGACCGCACCAACGGACGCAACCTGCTGGAGGACCTGCTCCAGGAGGAGGTCCGGCGCAGCGAGCGGGTGGTGGCGATCGACGGCGAGGCCGTGGCCATCTGCCCGTTCGCGTCGCGCGTCCCGTACCAGGTCCAGATCGTGCCGCGCCGCCCGCGCGCGCGGTTCGAGGACGACGGCCCGCTGGGCGCGGCGCTGCTCCACGGGGTGCTCGGCCGGCTTCGCTCGGCGCTCGGCCAGGTGCCGCCGCTCAACCTCTGGGTGCGCACCGCCCCACGCGGCGCGGAGCACTTCTGCTGGCGGATCGATTTACTCCCACGCCTGACTCACCTCGCCGGCCTGGAGTTGGGGACCGGCGTGAACCTGAACGTGGTCGCGCCCGAGCGCGCGGCCCAGACCCTGCGAGAGGCCGCCTGACCGATGCCCCCCGACGATCGCCCAATACCCCGCTTCGCCGCCGAGCCGCCACAGGAGGCGCTCCCGTACGGCCGCTGGGCGGACGCGCTCGAGGAGCGCTTCCACCAGGCGTGCGCGCGGATCGAGTCCGACGAGGACCTGGGCGAGCCCGGGCCCGTCAACTGGTTCCCCGACCGCACCTACGGCGGCCGCACCTACGTGCCGGCCACGGCGCCCACGTCCACCGGCTACGAGCTGTTCGGCTACGTGTCGTTCACGCGCGAGCACGAGGGGGCCGAGGCCACCGACTTCCAGGCCACCGCGGACTTCACCGACGAGACCGCCGAGGCCAACCCCGACTGGCGGCTGGACCTGACCGACCTGGAGATCGCCAGCTGGCGCGGGACCCAGGGCCGCCGCGGCGAGATCGCCCTCGTATGGGGCGTGTCGCTGGAGCACAAGGGGATCCTGGTGACGGGGGAGCTGGGCCCGACGGTCACCGACCAGTGCGCGCTGCTGGACGATCGCTTCACGCTGGTCTCGCTGGACGCCTACACCGGCGACTTCCTGGAGGTCCGGCTGTGGGGCTCGGACGGGCGCGAGATAGCCAGCGAGTCGCTGTACGCGGAGGAGGACGACGAGTAGCCCGGCGGGCTCCCCGCGGTTACCCTGACCGCAGGCCCCGATAGCTCAGCTGGATAGAGCGACTCCCTCCTAAGGAGTAGGCCCCAGGTTCGAATCCTGGTCGGGGCGCTGGTTCGGCTCTGCGGATGAGGGTGAGGCCGGGCGGCGCAGGTCGGCCAGCGCGAGCGCTGCGCCCGCGAGGAAGAGCGGGAGCGTGGGCATCAGGTACCTGACGACGAAGGCCGAGGTCGCGGTCGCTCCGACGAGCATCGCCGCGGCCCCGCCGGTGAGCAGGAAGACCTCGGCCGCGTGCCGCAACTGCCGGCCCCGTAGCCTGAGCGGGATCAGGGCAAGCGGGGCGAGCAGTAGGAGGGCCAAGAGAGGCCCCGGGAAGTGGATCGCCGACACGTAGGCGCGAGCAGCCGAAGCATACGTGTGGGCGCGCGGTCGGAAGCCGGGGAAGTATCTCGCCGCGACTGCTGAGTTGAAGAACGGGCCGGCGGTCGCCGGCTGGCCGCGGAGGGTCATCACGTGGTCTGAGGGTGTCGCGAGCGCGTTCAGCTCGAAGTAGTGCAGGAGGTCGCGGCTAACCAGCTCGGCGTATGCGAGCGGTCGCCCGCGGATCACGGCGAGCCCGAATCTGCGCAGCAGGGTGCTCGACCCGGGTGCGTCGGTGGTGCCGAACGCGCGGTTGGCGGGGGACCGCTGATCCCAGACGAAATAGCCCGGCGACCTGTTGGACGGTCCCGGGCTCTCGCAAAGGCGGCGCGTGCCGGAAGGAGGTGAGAACTTCGTGCAATCCGCGATGGAGCCGACTCGCCCGTACAGGAACCAGCCGTCGGAGTTGGTCCAGCCGAAGTGGCCGGTCTTCTCGGCGTTGACCGCAGCGAAGGCGACGAGTGCCAGGACGAGGCCCGCCACCGGGGCGGCCAGCGTGAGCGAGCGGCGCAGGCGATAGACGGCGTACGCGATCCAGACGGGGATCATGAATGCCGCGGCCGTACGCATCGTGACCGCGGCCGCGAGGAGCAGGCCCGCCAGTACGAGCACGCTGGGGCGGCGAGACGTGATGAGTAGGTAGGCGCTGCCGAACACGGCAATGGCGACGAATGCCTCGGGCAGGATCGTCTGCTCCAGCCCGATCGTGTATCCCTCCAGCAGGGCGATGCCGGCCGCGAGCGTCGCCAGTGCCCGCGGTACCCGGCGGCGGATGAGCAGGGCGTACACGGTCACGCCGGTGGCGATGCCCGTCAGGTGCTGGAGCGTGGTGACGGCCAGCAGGCTGTGGCCGCTGATCAGGGACAGGGCGCGGAGCGCCAGGGAGTAGCCCACCGGCCGGACTCCCCCGAAGTGCGGTGAGCTGTACGCGTGCATCAGATATGTCCACGAGTCCGGGATGAACAGCGCGGGCCGGTGGGTGAGGGCGACGGTGATCCGCACGACGGCTGCGGCGGCGACGGTCGCCACGAGGGGCCAGTGCGGGCGGAGGCCGGCTGTCATCTGTCGCACGGGCATCACGAATCGGGCGCCCAGGGTACGAGCCCGAATCGCGGGGCACGCGCCCTAGTCGATGCGAGCCCTCCATGGGGTACGACGCCCGAACCGGGTCTTCCATCGGGCGGGCATCCAGCGTCGCGTCAAGATGTGCCGCTCATGTCAGGCACACGTCATCGCGCGGATACCCGACGCGCAGGGCATCCAGAGCGGAGCTACGAGGAGTATCAAGCGACCGGGTTCTTCCCGGCCCTAGATGGCCTCCGGGCCTTCAGTGTCCTCGCAGTCATTCTCACCCACATGCACTCCCATGCCTGGGCCGGATTCTCGGGAGGAAGCGGGGTTTACGCGTTCTTCGTGCTGAGCGGCTTCCTCATCACCACACTCTTGTCTCGGCAGCAGCGGAGGGCTTCCGGGCGAGTGCGACTGCGTGCGTTTTTCGTCCGCCGAGCGTTCCGGATCCTGCCGCTCTACCTGGTGGTGCTGTCCGTCTATGTGGTGCTGGTCATCGTCCTCGGGCGGTATCCCGAGAAACGCGCAGCCTTGACCTATGCGCTGCCGTACTTCCTGACCTTCACGAACGAGGTGCCCGTTTACCTGAGCCACTTCCATGGCCCGATCCCGTTCTTCCCGGCCTGGTCGCTCGGGGTCGAGGAGAAGTTCTACCTCGCGTGGCCGGTCCTGGGCTTCCTCGCCCTCCGCAATGCCCGTTCTCGCGTGGTCGCCCTGCTCGCCGGGACCATCGTGCTCCAGGCTCTGTACGCGTTCAGCCAGCCCGTTTGGTCGCGGTGGTACGCGGCCATCCTCGTCGGATGCCTGCTCGGAGTCGCGCTTGACGACGAGGGCATGCACCGCATCGTGAAGCGACTGGCGCCCCGATTCTCACCCGTGACCCCGGTGCTCGCGCTCCTCGCCTGTCACCTCGCACTCGGGCGGCACTGGGTCGCCGCGGCGATCGCCTATCCATGGATCGTCGCGTGGATCATTCTCGGCTTCGTGCTGCTGGACTCGCCGACCACGCGCGCGGCGGGGAGCTTCGTTGCCGGCAGGATCGGGTCGCGTTCCTACGGGATGTACCTGGTTCAGCTCCTGGCCATCGACGCCGCCCTCAAGGTCTTCGCACCCAGCTCGACCGTGCTGCCGCGGACGATCGCCGGCTATCTCCTTGCCGTCGCACTCTGCTTCGCCGCCGCCGACGCTCTCCACCGCCTGGTGGAAGCCCCAATGATCGCTCGCGGGAGGCGACTGGCAGCCAGACTTCAGCCTGAGCGCGCGACCGCTCTGGCCACCGCGCCTGTCAGCCCCCGGCTGGCAGATACGTGAAGTACGAGGACCCGCTGCGAGAAGGAGTAGGCCGCAGGTTCGAATCCTGCTCGGGCTATTCGTAAGGTTGCTTGCTTAGCTGGGCCCCCGACGCGACCGGATCAGGCGCGGACCCTGCTTTCACGGAAAGGGACAGCGAATCGGCTTCGCTGCTGCTTCCCCACCTCAGCGGAAGGGACAGTCGGGAGGACCGCGAACGGGGCAGCTCGGCCCAACCGTCTTGGGGTGGTGCTCGCTGGACATCCGCGACTCGCGGTCCCTCACTCGGCGCGATGCCACCTGGTCCATCGCTCACGCGCGCTTGCCATCCGCTCGAGGCGGGTGTAGGGTCGGACGTGGCCCACCCCGAGGAAAGGGACGAGGGACTCGACCATCGGTGGGAGGGGCATGCCGAACCGGCCGCGCGCGCGAAAAACGCTTCTGCAACTCGGCCGTACCCGCCTCCCCGCAGGCCTCGAGCGGGGTCTCTCGCGAGCGCTTCGGGCAGCCTTACCACGCGCGCTGGGCGGCCTCGGAATCGCAGCCGCGATCGGTTTTGGCATCGTCTTACCAGCGCTTGCCAGCGAGCCCGATCCAGGTCCTTCTCCGGGTCCGTACGGCACAACTCAGATCGGGACGCTCTCGGTGAGCGGCGGAGGCTACGCCGGCAATACTGCCAGCGGCGGCACATTCACAGGCGACAGCGCGACGGGGTCTTTCTCACCGAGCAGCGCCGTGACTTCATGGCATTGGTTCCTGGACAATGCCGGAACGAAAGTGCAGGTCAGCGGTTGCGGTCAATCGGACCACAGCTGCACGGTCAGGATCGCCGGCCCGGGCGCCTACCACTACAACCCGCAAACGAGCCAATATGACGTAACTGGCGGTCCCGGCTGGAACAGGCTCGGCGTCCAGGTCGATGACGGCGGGATCTATCAGGGTCAATTCTTAGAGGATTACTACAAGAACCTCGGCGAAAAACCGGTCGGTTCGTCGAAGCTCAGCGTCGACGACCAGAGAATTGCCGAGCCGAGAAGCGGCGTGACGCCGCTCACCTTCCACGTCACCCTCGACAAAGCGAGCACCCAGACCGTCACCGTCCACTACGCGACGCGCGACGGCACGGGCGCCGCGGGGGCGAAGGCGGGCAAGGACTACAGGGCGACGAGCGGCAGCCTGACGTTCGCCCCCGGGAAGACCGACAAGGTCGTGCAGGTGCAGGTGAAGCACGACTCCAACTTCAAAGGCCGCGCGAAGCGGTTCTCGCTCGTCCTCTCGAGTCCGTCCAACGCTGAGCTCGCGAAGGCGATCGGCGTCGGCACGATCACCGCCAGGCGCGTCACGATCACCTCCGTCAGCCCCAACCACGGCTCGCCCGCGGGCGGCACCAAGGTCACGATCAAGGGCTTGGGCTTCGGGAAGCCGGGCACCCGCGCCGACGTCGTCCTCTGCCCCCACAATGCCGGTCCGA
>JAXDIC010000144.1:0-15224 GCA_034664185.1 Thermoleophilaceae bacterium | reverse complement strand
GTCGTGACCGGGATGCCCTCGAGAACGGTGACGTCCACGGGGTCGAGGCGGCGTACGCGGTGGAGCACCACCATGCGCGCCCCGTGCTTCGATCGCGGGGCCGTCACATCGATCCTCGGGGTCGAACTCCGCCGCAGATCCCAGAGCGCGGCGGCGCTTCGATGACTCAGCACAGCCCCCGGCCCATACGCCAGGACCGCGGCCATCCAGCGCCCACGCGCCGAAATCCGTCGGTGGCCGACGGCATACACACCGCGGTACATGGGGTGCAGGCGACCGGCGACGCGCCTCTGCTGGATAGCCCGTCTCCCAAAGCCAAGCTCAGACAGCTGTCGGTGCGCCACCACGCCGTGCTGCCGGTCGGCCATTGCCGCAATGGCCTGATCACCTGGGCTCTCTGAGGCCCCTATACGGTGCTCAAGAGAGCCCACGTCCGTCATGAGGCCAGGTTGGCGGGCCGGGACGCACGGATCAACGCCCGCTTGTGACAACTCAGCGCCGCCTCCGTTACCGCTCTGTAACGCCTGGGGTGAGGGGCGGACCAGGGACCGAGCGGGCGGCCTCGCACCCACGCGCCCCCTGGGCGCTTCTTTGCGCCTTAACACGGGATCACCCAATCGTTTGACCGCAACCCCTACGGTGTACGCGTGTTTGCGCGCTCTGTGCGTAGGGGATTTGTGCGGTCCGACCTGGCCTTCGCCGGCCTACTGCTGACCCTCGCCGCGCTGGCGCTGGCGGCGCCGGGCCGTGCCCAGAGCGCCGTGACGCCGCACAAGGGGGCCGTCACCTTCGCCGGGCCCACCGACCGCTACCTGATGAACGGCTCGTGGCTTCTGCGAAAGGATCCGGGCAACCGCGGGCTGGGCCAGGGCTACTGGCGTCCAGGCTCGGCCGGGGGCTGGCACAAGACGACGGTCCCGGGCGCCTGGAACGCCCACGACTACAGCTCGGCCAGCATGGGCGGCGGGATCGCCTGGTACCGCAAGGACTTCAAGCTGCCAAGCAGCGCGTCCAACCTGGACTGGATCGTGCACTTCGAGTCGGTCCGCTACCACGCGATCGTCTGGCTGAACGGCCAGCGCGTGGGCTCCCACGACGGTGCGTGGCTGCCCTGGGAGCTGAACCTGCGCGGCCTATCGCGCAAGGGCACCAACAGCCTGGTGGTCCGGGTCGACAACCGGCCGGGCAGCCACGACCTGCCCCCGAGGAGACTGACGATCGAGGGCCAGCCCAACGGCGGCTGGTGGAACTGGGGCGGGATCCTGGGCGACGTCTACCTGCGTCGCGTCGACGGCATCGACATCCCCACCGTGCAGGTGCTGCCGGAGCTGCCCTGCCGCACCTGCGACGCCACCATCCGCTACCACGTGACGGTGCGCAACCACGGCGGCGCGCACGCCGTCAGCGTGTCGAGCACGTTCGGCGGCCAGCCGGTGTCGCTGGGGTCGCGGACCGTGGGAGCCGGCAAGACGGCCCAGTTCACCGGGAGCCTGACCGTCGCCAAGCCGCACCTGTGGTCGCCGCTCGACCCGCACCTCTACCAGGTCTCGATCCAGGCCAGCGGCGGCGGCTCCGCCGGGTGGCAGCTCGAGAGCGGCATCCGGTCGGTCAACGTCGTGAACGGGCGGCTGTTCATCAACTGGCGCCCGGCCAGCCCCCGCGGCGGCTTCTTCCACGAGGACAGCCCCAAGACCAACGGGGCCGCCGACCCCGCGCGCATGCAGCTCGTGATCGACCGCCTGAAGTCGATCGGGGGCACGATCCTGCGCACCCACTACCCGCTCGACCCGTACTTCCACCAGCTGGCCGACCGCCAGGGCGTCCTCATCTGGTCCGAGATCCCGGTCTTCCAGATCAGCGGCCGTCTATTGGCGCTCAAGGACGTGCGCCGCGCGGCCGCGCGCATGCTGCGCGACAACATCCTGGCCAACGGCAGCCACCCGTCGGTGATCGCCTGGTCGCTTGGCAACGAGCTGAACCCCGAGCCCACGTCCGTCGAGGCCAGCTACTACGCCGACCAGGCCAAGCTGGTGCACTCGCTCGACCCGACCAGGCCGGTGGCGCTGGCGATCCAGGGCTACCCATTGGCCGGCTGCCAGCCCGCCTATGCTCCGATCCAGCTGCTGGGTCTCAACAGCTACTTCGGCTGGTACCCGGGCCCGAACGGCTCGATAGCCGACCGCTCACAGCTGTCGGCGTTCCTCGACCAGATGCGCGCCTGCTACACGCAGCAGGCGCTGATGGTGACCGAGTTCGGCGCCGAGGCCAACCGCCACGGACCCACCGAGGAGCGCGGGACCTACGAGTTCCAGGCCGACATCATGAACTACCACCTCTCGATCTACGCGAACAAGCCCTGGCTCTCCGGCGCGATCGGAATGCTGATGGCCTTCCACGCCCGCCCGGGATGGGCCGGCGGCAACCCCTATCCCAGCCCGCCGATGCACGAGAAGGGCATATTCGACTTCCTGGGCAACCCCAAGCCCGCGGCCGGCGTGGTCAGCGCCTGGTACCACAACACCCAGCAGTACGACCTGCCCGGAGGCCAATGACCGCACGACGCTGCCGCCGCCCCCGCCTGCTCGTCTTGCCCGTCGTGGCCGCCGCCCTGGCCGCCTGCGCGATCGGTCCCGCCGCCGCATCCGCCAGCACGTCGGGACAGTTCGCGCCCGCGATCACCGCGGACGGGCCCAGCGTGGACGTGCTCGCTCTCGGCGGCGTCGGCCTGGCTCGCGACGACACCACCGGCGCGGTGGCATATCTCAAGCGCGACGCCGGGCAGTCGCATGTCTTCGTCTCGCCGCTCGTGCGCGGTAACCCCACGGCGCCGGTGCGCGTGGACACGGGGCAGGTCAACGACTCCTCCGAGGTCCGGGTGGCGTCGGGCGACCGCGGCCGGACGGCGGTGGTCTGGATCAACGGCGGCCTGCTCTACGGCGCGGTGAAGGGCGCCGACAGTCCGTCCTTCGGGCCGCCCACCCAGATCTGTACCTGCGGGCCGGTGGCCGAGCTGTCCGTCGGCATGAGCATCTTCGGGGCGACGTACGTGACTTTCACCACGGCGGGCGCCGGCGGCCACGACATCCGCGCCGCGGTGCTCGACAACGGCGGCTGGACGACGCTCCCGCAGCCGATCGACGTCGACCCCAACCGCGACGCCAGAGGCGCGCGCCTGGCCGTCTCCTCGGACGGCACGGCCATCGTGGCCTGGACGGAGACCGGGGGCGACGGCGTGTCCCACGTCTTCGAGCGCCGCCTGCTGCACGGTACGCCAAGCAACGTGCCGCGGGAGGCCGGCGTGGGTTCGCTGAGCGGCAGGCCCGGCGGCAGCGCTGACAGCCCGGCGGTGGACGTACAGGACGACTCGACGTTCGCCTGGGTCGCCCTGCGCCAGGACTTCAACGACGGCGGCGTCATCCGCTCGCGCGTGATCGCGCGCCGGCTGGTCGGGTCGAACTTCGAGTCGCCTGTGCAGATCGACGGCCTGGCCTTCCCGTCGGCCCAGAACCCGGAGCACCCTCTGATCGACATCACCGGGCGCGGCTACGGCATGGCGCTGTCCAACATGCGCTCGTCGTTCGCCATCACGGGCGCGGTGCTGACCTCGCGCAAGACCCCCGTCAAGCCCACCTTCGAGCCCACCGTGTCGCTGGACGCCGGCCCCGGCGCCCCGCCGTTCACCACGATCGCCGCGTCCGAGGATCGCAAGGGAATCGCCGCCTGGCAGCACACCGCCAACGGGAGCACCTCGATCCTCGCGCGCTACTACGACGGTGTCACGTTCCGGCTGCCGTCCACGCTCTCGCCGCCGGCGTACGGCGGCTCGGCCGCCGACCTGGGGCTGGACGCCGCGAGCGACGGCGCCGGGGACAGCGTGGTGGCCTTCGTGCAGGGTGGAGCCACCCAGCGGCGCATCCAGGTGGTGGCGTTTGTGGGCCCGCTGACCGTCAGCCGCGTGTCGGCGTCCCGACGCTGGATACGAAACCGCCGGCCGTCGATGCACTGGACGAAGACGGCAGCGGGGCCGTGGGGTCCGATCCAGTACCGGTTGGAGGTGGACGGCAGCCCGCTGGTGACCACCGCGGGCACGAGCTTCACGCCGGTCAAGCCGCTTGGCGACGGCGTGCACGCGGTACGCGTCGTGGCGATCGACGGTCGCGGGACCGAGACCGATGGGCGCGACGTGGCCCTGCGCATCGACACCACCAAGCCCAAGGGGCGCTGGCGCAGCCTCGGGGGCGGGGTCTACTCGGTATCGGCCTCGGACGGGTCCGCCATCCACGGCTCGGGGATCGCGTCGGCGCGACTGGTCTTCGGCGGCTCATCGGTGCGAGTTCCGGTGGCGCGGATCGGGATCGTGCAGAATGCCAAGGTGCGGCACAGCGGCGGCGGACGGCCGCGGCTCGTGCTTGTCGACAAAGCCGGGAACAAGAGGACGATCAGGTGACGGCAGCGCGCCGGCCGACGACGATCAGATGAACTCACATCGCCGGCTCGCGGCCGTCCCGGCCGGGCTGGCGCTGGTGCTCGCGCTGGCGGCCGCTCTGGCCGCCGCCCCCGCAAGCGCCGCCAGGCGCATGGAGATGGCCGTGCAGGACGAGGGCGTGTTCCTCGACCGGGCCTTCTACGACCGCGAGCGCGCCCTGGCGCAGGCGCGCGCGCTGGGCGTCACCCGCATCCGGAGCAACGTGGTCTGGCGCGCGGCCAATGCGTCCCAGGCGGAGTCCAGGAAGCAGCCGGCGGCCATCGTCTACGACTGGTCGCGCTGGGACTCGCTGATCGACGCCGCGGCGCGCTACGGCATCCGGGTGCAGCTGACGCTGACGGGCCCCGCCCCCGCCTACGCCACCGCCGACCACCGCGTCGGCGTGTTCGGCCCCAACGCCGCGCAGTTCGCCGCCTTCGCGCGCGCGGCCGTGCGGCACTTCAAGGGACGAGTCAACCGCTACTCGATCTGGAACGAGCCCAACATCGTCTCCTGGCTCGCTCCGCTCGACCTGGCCCCGGCGCTGTACCGCGAGCTGTACACGGCGGGCTACAGCGCGGTCAAGTCGCAGGATCCCCACGCGGCCGTCCTGTTCGGCGAGCTCCTGCCGTACCGGCGGTTGAGCTCGGAGATGTCGCCGCTGCGGTTCCTCCGCGATGCCACGTGCGCCAGGCAGCAGCGCCGGGGCACGCGCAGCAGGCCTCCGAGCCTGAGCCCGGGCCCGTGCACGCAGCTGCGCGCCGACGGCATCGCCGAGCACCCGTACGACTACCTCCACTCGCCGTCGCAGGCCAACTCGGACCCCGACGGGGTCACGATCTCCGGGCTCTGGCGGCTGACCGGCACGCTCAAGGCGCTCGCGGGGATCCACGCGCTGTCGAAGCCCTCGGGAGGTCCGCTGGACGTCTACCTGACGGAGTTCGGCTACTTCCACTCCGGCGCGTACAGCATCTCGGACGCCAAGCGAGCCGCGTACCTGCCGCAGGCGTACGCCATCGCGCAGCGCTACCCCACGGTCAGACAGGTCCTGCAGTACACGCTGGTCACCCCGCCCTACGGACTGCGCGGCAGCTACTTCGACCTGGCGATCATCGACCTGGCCGGCAACCCGCTGCCCCCGTACAACTCGCTGGCGGCGTGGGCGGCGCAGGCGGAAAAGAAGGGTCGGGTGGCGCAGCCCGGCGGCCCGATCGCGCTGCCGCCCGCACCCACCCCCTGAGCTCGAGCGGCCTCAGGCCGCCACGCGCTCGCGGATGCAGCGGTAGAGCGCCTCGCGCAGCGGCTTCTCGCGCGGGTCGTCGCGCAGGTGGAATCCCAGCCTGTTGGGCGCGTAGGCAAAGCCCAGCTCGAGGTCCGGGTCCGCGTAGCCGAACGAGCCACCCGCGCCCGTGTGGCCGAAGGCGCGCTGGCTGGATCCGAACGGGAACAGCGGGGAGGGCTTGAGGTAGCCGAGCGAGTAGGCGCTGTCCACGTGCAGCACGAGGTCCCTCGACCCGCCGCTGGGCGCCGTGGCCGGCGCGTTCAGCTCCGCCACGGTGGCATCGGACAGCCCGAGCGCGGGCGCACCCATGGCGAACTCCCCGTAGGCCCGGGCCACGGCGCGTACCTGGCCCACGCCCGCCGCCGCCGGCATCTCCACGGCGCGGTACTTCGGGAGGTTGAGGTCGGCGGCCGAGCGGAGCGGCGGGTTGCCGAACGCCCGCGCCGTCAGCGAGCGGCGGCGCGCGAAGCCGAGGATCATGCCCGGCGGCATGGTGTCCAGGTGCAGCAGCACCTCGGCGCGGCCGAAGGCCTTGATGTCCGCGATCCGCGAGTCCGGCACGTCGGGCGGCACGCCGAAGTAGAACTCGAGGCCCAGCGGCGCGGCGATCTCGTCGGCGAAGAAGCGCCCGAGCGAGCGCCGGTCGGGATCCACACGACGGATCAGCTCGCTCTCGTAGAAGCCCAGGCTGATGGCGTGGTAGCCGTGCCTGGTGCCCGGCTTCCAAGCCGGCCTCTGGCGCGCGAGGATGCGCGCCAGCTCGTCGAAGTCGGCGAGGATCGCCGGGTCCAGCCGGCCGTGCACCGCGCACAGCCCCGCCTGGTGGGCCACAAGCTGGCGCACGGTGATCGCCTCCTTGCCGGCCTGCGCGAACTCCGGCCAGTAAGTGGCCACGCGCTCGTCGTAGTCGATAAGCCCGCGCGAGTGGGCAAGCGCGACGGCCATCGCGGCCAGGCCCTTCGAGGTGGAGAACACGACCACCAGCGTGTCCTCGCGCCAGCGCCGCCGGCGCGCCCTGTCGCTGTGGCCGCCCCAGAGATCCACCACCTTCTGGCCGCCGAGGTACGCGGCGCAGGCGGCGCCCAGCTCCCGGCGCTGCGTGAAGTTGCGGACGAACTCGTCGGCGACGGGCTCGAACCCGGGCTCCACATGGCCGTCGACGGGGGCGTGCGAGGTCGTGATCGGCATGGGCTGCTGGCCGGCGCTCAGTGCCGGCGCCTGAGCGTCACCTTCCCACTCGTCGTCCTCTTCGTGCCGAGCGCGTCGACACCTACTGCGATGGCACGCGTGGCGATCGTGCGGTGGCGCGACAGCGCCCTGCGGCCGTCCGTCGAGATCCTCACCTTCACCCGCTTGGCCCTGCCGGCCTTGATCGAGAACTTCTTCGTGCCCAGCGCCAGCTTCCTGCCCTTCTTGGCGGCGGGGCGCAGCGTGACCTTGCCCGTCGTGCCGAGCGAGAGCTTGCCCGTGCACGTGCCGGTGGGCCCGCCGGGACATCCGACAAGGATCGCGGCGACGCCCTTGTCGACCGTCACGGTCTGAGTCGCGATGCTCGCCCCGGGCCACTTGTCGGCCACGGCCCTGAAGGTGTGGTCCAGCCCGAAGCTGGTGCCGGCCGAGTTGCTGGCGCGGATCCGGAAGTGATAGGCCCGGCCAGGCTTGAGGCCGGTGACCACTCTGGACACCGGGACCAGCGAGCTGCCGGCGGCAAGCGACCTGGCCGTGGTGCTCTTGCCGTAGTCCGTGCTGGGCCCGTACTCGAACCGGTACGAGGTGGCGTGGGTGTTTGGGTTGACCGTGCCCTCCAGGGTCGCGCCGGCGAGCTTGACCCGAAAGGCCGCGCCGGTGACCACGGACGGCTGGGTGAACTCGTCGGCCCCCATGTCCACGGTCGGGCCTGCGATGCGTACGTCGCCCTCGAAGTCTGTGGCCAGGCCGGGGGCCACGTCGGCCGCGGTGCCGTGGTCCACGGTGGGGCTGAACTGGGTCTCGTGGGCGTTGCCGTGGCCCGGGCCCGGATTGGCCAGGAACGGGCTGGCGCAGATGTTGCCGGCGCCCGGGAACGGACCGGGCGCGCAGGCGTCGGAGCTGGTGACCGTGGGCGTGCCGAACCCGGTCAGGTCGGCGCCGCCGATGTTGCCGGCGACGATGGAGTTGCGCATGGTCAGCGTGTCGTCCGGCCCGCCGAAGAGTCCGGCCGTGGCGCCGACGCCGGTGGTGGTCAGGTTGCCGGAGATCGTGGAGTCGAGCACCATCAGATCGACCGGCCCACCGGTCGTGCAGCCGGCGTACAGGCCGGCGCCCCTGCCGGCGCTCCCGATGGAGTTGCCCGCCGCCACCAGGTTCGAGACCCGCGCCGGCTGGCTTCCCGACCCATCACAGCCCTCGATGGCCAGGCCGGCGCCCTCGGCGTGCCCGATGCCCGATTCCGCCGGCAGCGAGTTGTTGGTGAAGCGATCGTTCGTGCTGGTCAGATCGTAGTTCTGGATCCGCTCTCCCGCGCCCCCGTAGTCGTCGCTGGACGCGACCGTCCCGGTCACGCTGTTGCCGTCGAAGCGGTTGCCGCTCTGGGTCGCGTTGGGGCTGCCCATCCCCAGCAGGTTCGCGCCGGCGCCCTGCGGGTCCGAGCCGGAGTCGCTGTTCACGCGATTGCCGGTGAACGTGTTGCCCTGGAACGTCAGGTCGTTGCCCACGATGTTCGCGCCCCCGCCGTGGTTGCCGGCCACGTTGCCCGTGAACGTGTTGCCTGCGACGGCGATGGTCGTGGCCGGCGACGTGACCTCGAGGTCCAGGCCGCCGCCGTTGGCGGTCGCGGAGTTGCCGGCGAACGTGTTGCCCGTGACGCTGGCGGACGGTCCCAGACTCTGGCTGGACAGGTACACGGCGCCGCCGGTTGAGGCGGTGTTGGCGCCGGCCGCTGTGCCATCGCCGAACGTCGAGTTGGAGATGACGATCGGGGTGGTCCCATTGGTGGACTTGATCGCGACCGCGCCTCCCGCAGCGTTGGCCCCAGTCGCCTCGTTGCCGAGGAAGCGGTCTGAGTCGAGGGTCAGGCCGACGTTGCCGCCCAGCTCGAGCGCTCCCCCGTCGCCGGCCACCGAGCCGTTGCGGAAGGTGAGGTTGCGGAGTGTCAGGTTGAGGCGGTTGGGCCCGGTCACGTCGCCGGTCATGATCCGTCCCACGAGGCCAGCGCCGCTGAAAGCGGCGCCAGACCCGGCGCCCTGGATGGTGAAGGCGAACGGCGGCGGCTTGCCGCTGAGCGTGTAAGACCCGTTGCACGGAACGCCGCCGACGTTCGACAGCGTGATCACGTCCCCGTCGGTCGCGGTGTCGAGCGCTCCCTGAAGCGTCGTGCAGGTCGCAGCCACCGCCCCTGCCGCTGGCGCCTGCCCAGCCGCCATGAGGCCGACACCGCACGCGAGCGCCGTGGCCGCCACGGCGCTCAGGGACAGCCGGCGCACGTCGGCGGACCTCATCGCGCCCACCCTAACCCGGCAACCCGGCCATCGGAGCGCGCTACGACGGGGCGAACTCGACCTCAACCGCGAACTCCGGTCCGGCCACCTTCTCGAACGCGGCCACGCGCCCCGCGTCGGCCACGTCGTCCTGCACAGCCTCCAGCAGCGCCAGCCGCTCGTCGCTGTCGCGCACCACGGCGCGGGTCACCTCGGCTCGCATCGGCAGCTGCGCGGTGGACTTGGCCTTGCGGATCTCCGACAGCACGTCCGCCGCCACGTCCAGCACGCCGTCGCCCGGCTGGTTGCCGTCCAGGTCCGCCACCAGCTCCGCGGGCGTGGGCCACGCGGCGCGGTGCACCGTGCCCTCCCGCCACCACGACCAGACCTCCTCGCTGACGAACGGCAGCGCCGGCGCCAGCAGCCGCAGCTGCGCGTCCAGCGCGGTGCGCAGCGCGCCGTTGGCGGACGCCGCGCCCTCCGGATCCTCGTCGCCGTAACGGCGGCCCTTGACCAGCTCGAGGTAGTTGTCGCAGAACCACCAGAAGAAGGTCTCGGTGTGCTCCAGCGCGCGCGTGTAGTCGTAGTCGTCGAAGGCGGTGGTGGCTGCATCGACGGTGCCGGCCAGCCGCCGCAGCATGGCAACGTCCAGGGGCCTGCTGGCCGGCGCGCTGGGGCCATCGTGGCCCAGCACGAAGCGCGACGCGTTGAGCAGCTTGGTGGCCAGCCGCCGGCCCACCTTCATCTTGTTCTCGTCGAAGGCGGTGTCGGTGCCGGGGCGGCCGCTGACCGCCCAGTAGCGCACGGCGTCGGAGCCGTAGTCCTCGAGCATCGCCATCGGCGTCAGCGCGTTGCCCTTGGACTTCGACATCTTCTTGCGGTCGGGGTCCAGAACCCAGCCCGAGATGGCCGCCGTGTGCCACGGCAGCGCGTCGTGCAGGAAGTGCGAGCGCGCGACGGTGGAGAACAGCCACGTGCGGATGATGTCGTGGGCCTGCGGCCGCACGTCCATGGGAAAGACGAGGTCGAACAGCTCGTCGTCCTCGCGCCACCCGCCGGCGATCTGGGGCGACAGCGACGACGTGGCCCAGGTGTCCATCACGTCGGGATCGCCCGCGAAGCCGCCGGGCTGGCCGCGCTGGCCCTCCGAGTACCCGGGCGGGACGTCGGACGACGGGTCCACCGGCAGCGCCGAGTCGTCCGGCAGGATCGGCCGGGAATGGTCCGCAACGCCGGCGTCGTCCAGCGGGTACCAGACCGGGAACGGCACGCCGAAGAAGCGCTGCCGGCTGATGCACCAGTTGGTGTTCAGGCCGTCCACCCAGTTCTGGAACCGCACGCTCATGTACGACGGCACCCAGCGCAGCTCGCGCCCGCGCGCCTTCAGCTCCTCGGCGTGCTCCATCGTGCGCACGAACCACTGGCGGCTGGTGATGATCTCCAGCGGCCGGTCGCCCTTCTCGAAGAACTTGACGGGATGCTCGATCGGCCGCGGCTCGGCCGCCAGCGCTCCCGCGTCGCCCAGCATTGCGCCGATCTCCTCGCGCGCCTGGTTGGCGCGCTTGCCGGCCAGGCGCGCCTGTGCCTCGCGCGCGCGCCGCGGGTCGCCGGTCTCCCATCCGGGCTCGCCCCACGGAACGTCGCGGATCCGGCCGTCGGGCTGGACGACCGAGCGCACCGGCAGGCCAAGCTCGCGCCACCACTCCACGTCGGTCACGTCGCCGAACGTGCACACCATGGCCACGCCCGTGCCCTTGTCCGGCTGCGCGCGCTGGCTGGCCAGCACCGGCACGCTGGCCCCGAACAGCGGCGTGGTCACGCCATCGGACCCGAACAGCGCGCGGTAGCGGTCGTCGTCGGGGTGCGCCACCAGCGCCACGCAGGCGGGGATCAGCTCGGGCCGGGTGGTCTCGATCTCCACGTCGCCGTTCCCGTCGGCGCGGGGGAACAGCACGCGGTAGGCGGCGCCGGGGATCGTCCGGTCCTCCAGCTCGGCCTGGGCCACCGCGGTGCGGAAGTCCACGTCCCACAGCGTGGGCGCCTCGACCGAGTAGGCCAGGCGCTTTTCGAGCATGTCCAGGAACGCCCGCTGGGAGGCGCGCTGGGCGCGCTCGCCGATCGTGGTGTAGGTCATGGACCAGTCCACCGACAGGCCCAGCCGCCGCCACAGGGCCTCGAAGGCCTGCTCGTCCTCCGCGGTCAGTCGTAGGCAGAGCTCGACGAAGTTGCGCCGCGCGACCGGGATCGGCTGCTTGGGCGGCTCGGGCGGCGGCTGGAAGTCGGGGTCGTAGGGCAGCGAGGGATCGCAGCGCACCCCGAAGTAGTTCTGCACGCGGCGCTCGGTGGGCAGGCCGTTGTCGTCCCAGCCCATCGGGTAGAAGACCTCCTCGCCGCGCATCCGGTGGAAGCGGGCCACCACGTCGGTGTGCGTGTACGAGAAGACGTGCCCCACGTGCAGCGAGCCGCTGACCGTGGGCGGCGGCGTGTCGATCGAGTAGATCGTGCGCTCGCGCGCCTCGCGATCGAAGCGGTAGGTGGCATCCGCCTCCCAGCGCTCGGCCCACCTGGTCTCCAGGCCGTCCAGGGACGGCTTGTCTGGCAGGCCGGAGCCGGGATTCCGTGCGGGGTCGGACACGCGGACAAGCGTATCCCCAGTCGCCGGCGGGACCCGAGCCTACGGGCGGGCGCTGGTGGCACGCCAGACCAGCGCGCCGAACACGGCCTGGAACGGAAGTCGAGCCCACAGGGCCCAGCGCGGGATGCCGTAGGGCTCCGGATGCAGGGCCATTTGCACGTTGGCCGGGAAGACCGCGACAAGCAGCGCGATCAGCCACCAGCGCGCATGGCGCCTGGTGGCGGGGACCAGCACCCCGGCCCCGCCCGCTATCTCCGCAGCCCCGCTGATCAGCACCAGCTCGCGATGTGCCGGCAGGTAGGGCGGCATGATCCCCACGTACACGCGCGTGTGGGTGAAGTGGAGTGTTCCCAGTCCGACGAACCCCAGGCCGACGGCCCTCCGCAGGACCGGTCGCGTCGAGCGCTCCTTCACTGCTGCTTTCTCTTCTTCCCGCGCCGCTCCGCCAGCGAGCCGAAGCCGATCGCCATCGCCGTGTTGGCCGCGCCGGCCAGGAACATCCCCGCGCGGGCCCCGGGACGGGTGAAGCCCGGCGAGGTGGCCGCCCATACCGCGTCGGTGGCGATCTCGGTCCCGCGCAGCCACGCCAGGGCCCACCAGTCCCGGCGGCGGCCGCGCGTGGCGGCCACGGCGTGGGCCGCCGCGAAGGTCAGCCAGATCGGCCCGCAGCGGCGGAACAGCGCCTCGGCGTCGGCCGACGGGCGCCTGTGGCCCAGCACGCCCAGCGTCTGGCGCGGCGCCAGCAGGGTGCCCGAGCCCAGCGCGAGGTCGAAGGCGATCATGCCCTTGTTGGTCAGCCGGAGGAGCTCTTCCGTGGTCGGCACGGCAGGCAGCCTAATGCCCGCCCGCCCGTGACGCCGATCGACGTCAGGCAGCGGCGGCGGTCTCCAGCCGCCTGCGCTGCGGATCCACCACGTACTTGGGGTCGGCGGCGGACTGGAAGCCGGCCCTGTAGATCGACCAGCGCTCGGCCAGCGCGCCGGCGGCCAGCAGCGTGCCGCCAACCGCGGCGGCCGCCCGCGAGCGGCTGGCGCCGGCCGCGATCGTGGCGGCGCCGGCCGCGGTCAGCCCGAACGAGAGCCTGGCCAGTCCGCCGGCGGCGCCCTGGCGGTAGGGCTCCCCGACGTCCCCCAGCCCGCGCTCCATAACCCGCTTGGCGATCAGCTCGGCCGCCGCTCCGCCCACCGCCAGGCGGCGGGCCGGAGCTGCGTGGCGGATCGGAGTGGCGGCCACCGCCACCGCGCCCGCGCTGGCCGCGGCGCCCGCGCCGAACACGAACGCCATCTGCCCGCGTGCCTCGTGCCAGACCGGGATCGCCGTGTTGGTGACCAGCGCCGCGGTGTAGGTGGACAGCGGCAGGCCCAGTACGGCCGCCACCGGCCGCGCCGCGCGGCCGGCGCGCGGGAAGCGGTCCGTCCACGCGCTGGCCGCCGCCAGAGTGGTGGCGGCGCCGCTGGCGCTCAGGATCCACGAGCCGACGCTCATCGGCGACGTGACCTTGAACATGCGGAGCATGTTGAGAAAGCGCGTGGGCACCCCCAGGTCGGACACCAGCAGCGCCGGGCTTACGCCGATGCCCGCCATCGCCGCCGCCCAGGCGCGCCGCGCCAGCTCGTCGTTGCCGCGCAGCTCCGCCAGGTAGGCCAGCCCGGCGGACGCGCCGGACATGCCGCCGGCGAAGAAGTAGATGGGGATCTCGGGCGTCCACACCGGCCGCTTGACGATCGGCTGGCCGTAGTAGGACCGCGCGGCGCCGTTCTCGCTCACCGGCGGCCCCCGAGCACGGCGGCCGCCAGTCCCGCGCCCAGCGCGGCGGCCGCGACTGCGGCGTGCGACCAGATCGATCGCAGGTCGCGCGTGGTGTCCACGGGGTCGGGCGGCAGCCCGTACACCTCCGGCTCGTCCAGCAGCAGGAAGAACGCCCCGGCGCCGCCGATCCCGTCGCCGTCGTCGCCCGACAGGTAGAGCCGCGCCTTGGACTGCCCCGCCTCGCGCAGGCGCTCCACGCGCGAGCGCGCGCGCTGGCGCAGGTCGTCAAGGTCGCCGAACTGGATCGAGTCGGTCGGGCATGCCTGGGCGCAGGCCGGCTCGCGGTCGTCCTTCAGACGGTCGTAGCAGAGGGTGCACTTCCACACGCGGCCGTCGCCCTCGCGGCGGTCGAGCACGCCGAACGGACAGGCCGGCACGCAGTAGCCGCAGCCGTTGCACACGTCCTGCTGCACCACCACCGTGCCGAACTCGGTGCGGAAGAGCGCGCCGGTCGGGCACACCTCCAGGCAGGCCGCGTGCGTGCAGTGCTTGCACACGTCGGAGGCCATCAGCCAGCGCATGCCGTCGCCCTCCTGGTGGGTCTCGATGCCGGCCTCGATCAGACCGCCGCGCTGGGCGGCCTCCACCAGCGACGCGCCGCCGTCGACGTCCGCCGGCAGCTTCTGCTCCACGAACGCCACGTGCCGCCAGGTGTTGGCGTCCAGGTCGACGGTGTTGTCGTACGACTTGCCGGTGAAGCCCCCGATCGTGTCCGGGATCTGGTTCCACTCCTTGCACGCCACCTCGCACGCCTTGCAGCCGATGCACACCGACGTGTCGGTGAAGAAGCCCTTGCGCGGCTTCGCGTCGGACCCGTAGCTCTCGGGCCAGGACAGCGTCTTGGCGCTCACTGCCTCACCCCCGCGCGCCGGCGGTACTCCTCGATCAGCGCGAGGCGCGCCGGTCCGCGCGGGCGGCGGCCGGGCTGGATGTCGCAGGTGCCCGCCTTGTACTCGGAGATGTGCACGTTGTTGTCCAGCGCCAGCGGCACGAGCTCGTTGGCGGCGTCGCCGGTCACCAGGCCCTGGCTGCTCCAGTGGTACGGCAGCCCCACCAGGTGCATCGTGCGGCCCTCGACGGTCAGCGGCCTGATCCGGTCGGTGACCATCACCCTGGCCTCGATCGCGCCGCGGGCGGAGATGATCGTGGCCCAGTCGCCGTGCACAAGCTCGCGCTCCTCGGCCAGCGCTGGCGAGACCTCGCAGAACATCTCCGGCTGGAGCTCGGCCAGGTAGGGCACCGAGCGCGACATGGCGCCGGCCGTGTGGTGCTCGGTCAGCCGGTAGGTGGTCATGACGAACGGGTAGACGTCAGCCCCCGGTTCCCCGTGGGTTGGGTGATAGGGGTTCTCCGGGCGGGGGAACTCCTGCCGGGTGGGGTTGCGCTGCTGGTCGTAGAGCGGGTTCTCGAACGGCGACTCCTGCGGCTCGTAGTGCGCGGGCAGCGGACCGTCCACCAGGCCGGACGGCGCGTACAGCCAGCCCAGCCCGTCGGGGTGCACCACGAACGGGGCGTCGCCCGGCAGCCCGGCCAGGCCCTTGTCCTTGCGGCGGGGCACGTAGCCCGGCTCCTTGTCGG
>JAXDIC010000118.1:0-2592 GCA_034664185.1 Thermoleophilaceae bacterium | reverse complement strand
CCAGCAGCTCGCGGCGACCGGCCACCTCGCCCGCCAGCGGCTGGCGCACCGCGGCCAGCTCTGGGTAGAGCAGCTTGAGCAGCGGCCGCGCGGTCAGCTCCGTCACGCGGCCCCCGCCCTCGGGCGCGGCGGCGTCTCCCAGCTTGAAGGGGCGGCGGTAGAACGCCTTCACGAACTCCACGCCCTCGTGGCAGAGCAGCGGTCCCAGCACCCCGCACGCGAAGTGCGGGCCGAAGTCCTCGGAGTCGGCGTCCAGGAAGCACACGACGTCGCCCGTGGCCACGCTCAGCGCGCGCCACATCGCGTCGCCCTTGCCCAGCACGGGCCCGAACTGGGGAAGCAGCGCGCGCTGTTCGTGCACCTCCGCTCCGCGCCGCGCTGCGATCGCGGCCGTGCCGTCCGACGAGCCGGCGTCGACGACCAGCACCTGGTCCACCACGCCGCGCTCGCGCAGGTCGACGAGGGCGTCCACGATCGGGCCGACGGTGGCCGACTCCTCGCGCGTCGGCAGGCAGACCGAGACGCTGACCACCCGCTCCGCCGCCAGCCGCTCGGCGGGGAACTCGGAGTGGTGAAACTCCCGCACTACTCCACGACGAAGTGGCGGACGGGCGGCTCGAAGCGCTCCTTGGCGTCGTCGACCAGCCCCTCCTCGAGCCAGTTGCGCTTGCCGCCCGGGTGCGTGAACAGCACGATCTCGTCCGCGTCGAAGGTCTGGAGGGCGTCCTGCACGGCCAGGAGCGGGTCCGATTCGCCGGTGTCGCCGGCGGCGTCGATCCCCTCGTCGTCCATCCGCTCGACCGTCTCCACCTGGACCTCCTCGGCGCGCTCGATCGCGCTATCCGGGTCGGCCAGGAAGAACCGGCGCCTGCTGTTCAGCGCCGGCGCCACCACCAGCACCTCGGCGTCGGCGGCGTCCTGCTCGCCCACCGCGCTCTTGAGCGCCTCGCCGGAGACGGGCTCCGACACCAGCGCCAGGATCTTCTTTCCCATGGGCGGGCTTATACCCGATTCCGCCCGAGTGCCCTCCGAGCGAGGCCGATCGCGAGGAAGACCTGGAGCGCCGCGAACGACACCTTCAGCACCTGGTCCGACAGGGTGTTGGCCAGCGCGGTACCCAGAAGCACCCCGGGGACCGACAGGGCGCCGATGAGGAACCCGGTGCGGAAGCGCACGTTGCCGTAGGCGCGCTGGCGCCAGGCGCCCACGATCGCGACGGGGATGATCGCCAGGAGCGACGTCGACTCCCCCGAGACCTGGGACAGACCCAGGAAGAACACCAGTGCCGGCACGAACAGCACCCCGCCGCCCACTCCGAGGAGCCCCCCGGTGACCCCGCCGGCGAAGCCGATCGCGGCCGCCGCGGTGATGCTGCCGGCGTCCATCTAAAGCACCAGCACCGCGGCCGAGACCACGAGCATCACCGCGAATGCGCCAGACACGACGCGCTCGGGAATTCGCTGCTGAAGCGCCGTCCCGGCGACCACGCCGCCCACCGCGGGCACGCCGACGATCACGCCCTCGAGGACGTGGACGTGCCCGTGCAGGCCCTGCACCGCCGCCGCCATGGCGGCCACGATCACGATCGCGGCCAGCGACGTGCCGGTGGCCTCGCGCTCGTCGAACGAGAACCAAAGGATCAGGAGCGGGACGATCACCGTGCCGCCGCCGACGCCGAAGAGCCCGCTGAACGCCCCCGCGGCGCTGCCGATAATCGCCAGCCGCAGGAGCCTCGACGACATGGCGGCATACTACGTTGCGTGGCAGCCCCGACGGCGGACATGCTCGCTGGGGCACTGCGACCGCTGACCGAGGCCCCGGAGCGTGCCGCTGTGCTGTGCGACATCGACGGCACCCTCGCTCCGATCGTGCGGCGAGCCGAGGAGGCGCGCGTTCCGCCCGAGGCCACCCGGGCGCTGGCGGCGCTGGCCAGCAGGTACGGGGTGGTGGCGTGCGTGTCCGGACGCTCGGCGATGGACGCGCGAAGGCTGGTGGGCGTGGGCGGCATCGCGTACGCCGGCGCCCACGGCGCCGAGCTGCTGATGCCGGGCGAGCGCGGCGCCACGATCCTGCCCGAGTTCGCGGACTACGCGGAGCCCGTTCACCGAGTGGTCGACGGTCTTGACGACGACGAGCTGCGCGGCCTGGGTGTGCGCGTGGAGGACAAGGGCCCGATCGTGGCCCTCCACTGGCGCGGCGCCGACGACGAGGAGGCGGCACGCGCCTGGCTCGAGCGCGTGGCGCGCGAGATCGACGGCGACGGCCTGGCCACGCACTGGGGGCGCAAGGTCCTGGAGATCAGGCCGCCCATCCCGGTCACCAAGGCACGCGCGGTCGAGGAGCTGGTTGCGCGCTCCGGGGTGCGCACCGCGCTGTTCGGCGGCGACGACACCACGGACCTGGATGCCTTCGACGCGCTCGACTCGCTGGTGGCGAAGGGTGAGCTGGACGCGGCGGTTCGGGTGGGCGTGGCGTCCGAGGAGGGCCCGGCGGGCATCGTCGAGCGGGCCGACCTGGTGGTAAAGGGCACCCACGGGTTCCAGGCGGTGCTCGCCGCGCTGGCGGGGGCCTGAGCCGCGCCGTGCGCTACCC
>JAXDIC010000113.1:0-5234 GCA_034664185.1 Thermoleophilaceae bacterium | reverse complement strand
GCGCGGAACGGCTCCTCAACCTCGCGCACCTCCGTGCGCTGCAGGTGCCGCACCTCGGTGCCCAGCCGCTCGAGCCCAGCGCCCGCGAGCGCGATGGCCTGGAGCAGCTGCGCGTGGCGGTCGCGGGCGACCACCTGGGTGGACACAGGCTCGGCCGCCAGGCCCAGCCGGTCCAGCACCCGGCGCTCGAAGTCGGGCGAGGTGGCGGCGTACGTGCCCACCGCGCCGGAGATCGCCCCGACCGCCGACTGCTCGAACGCGCGCTCCAGCCGCTCGAGGTTGCGGTGAGCCTCGAACGCGAAGCCGGCCAGCTTGACCCCGAAGGTGGTGGGCTCGGCATGCACGCCGTGGGTACGGCCCACGCAGAGGGTGTCGCGGTGCTCGCGCGCGCGCTCGGCCAGCGCGGCCACCAGCTCGCGTGCCCCGGCAACCGCGATCTGGCCGGCGGCGCGCAGCTGGAGCGCGAGCGCGGTGTCGAGCACGTCGGAGCTTGTCAGGCCGAAGTGGATCCAGCGGCCGGCCGGCCCGGCGGACTCCGCCAGCACGTCCACGAACGCGGCCATGTCGTGATCGGTGACCTGCTCGCGCTGGTTGACCGCCTCGACCGTGAACGTGGCTGCGCGGATGGCGTCCAGGTCCTCGGGCGTAGGGCCCTGCATCTCCTCGCAGGCCGCGACCTCCACCTGGCGCCACGCCTCCATGCGCGCCTGGTCGGTCCAGACCGCGCCCATCTCAGGGCGCGTGTAGCGAGGGATCACGAATCGAGGATAGAGCGGCGGACGGCTAGCCGATGATGCGCGCCGCCAGGACGGCGGCGTTGCGCGCGTTGTCCACCCCCACGCAGGCGACCGGCACGCCCGGAGGCATCTGCGCGATGGAGAGGAGCGCGTCCAGGCCGCCCGCCACCGACGTGGAGCTGGTGAGCGGCACGCCGATCACCGGCAGGTCGGTATGTGCCGCCACCACGCCCGGCAGCGCGGCGGCCAGCCCGGCGCCCGCGATGATCACGCGCAGTCCGCGCATCTTGGCGTTCTTCGCGTACTCGGCCACCGTGTCGGGGTCGCGGTGCGCGCTCATCACGCGGATCTCGTTGTGGATCCCGCGCTCGTCCAGCTCCTTCGAAGCCTTCTCCATCGTCGGCATGTCGCTCTTCGAGCCCATCACGATCCCGACCAGCGGGGCGTCCACGTCCAGCTCCGCGAACTGCTCCTCCACCTCGGTCTCGGTGATCTGGGCCGCCTCCGGCGCGTCGCTCAAGGGCCCACCCTCTCCACTGCACGCGCCGCTATGTCGCGGCGCAGTTGCTTGCCATCGAACTCGATCCGATCCGCGGCGGCGTAGGCGCTGTCGCGGGCCATGCCGGGAGTGTCGCCCATGCCGGTGACGTTCAGCACGCGGCCGCCGCCCGTGACCAGCTCGCCGTCGCGCTCGTCGGTTCCCGCGTGCAGCAGCTCGGTGTTGATCGAGTCGATCGAACGCAGGCCGTGGATCGGGTCGCCCACCGACGAGGACTCCGGGTAGCCGCGGGAGGCAAGCACCACGGTGACCGCCCACTGCGAGGACCACTCGATCTGCACGCCCTCGAGCCCACCGGGCCGGGTGCAGCGCTCGAGCAGGTCCAGCAGGTCGGAGCGGAGGCGGGGCAGGATGGCCTGCGTCTCCGGGTCCCCGAAGCGGCAGTTGTACTCCAGGACCCTGGGGCCCGACGTGGTCATCATCAGGCCCGCGTAGAGCACCCCGTGGTAGGGCGTGCCGCGGCGGCGCAGCTCGTCCACGATCGGCTGGTGCACCGCCATCGCCATCGCCATGGCGTGCTTGCGGTCGAATCCCGGAACCGGCGAGTAGCTGCCCATCCCGCCGGTGTTGGGCCCGAGGTCGCCGTCGTAGATCCGCTTGTAGTCCTGGGCCGGCGCCATCGGCACGGCGCGCTCCCCGTCGCACAGCGCCAGCAGCGACAGCTCCTCCCCGTCCAGGAACTCCTCGAGCACGACGCTTGTCTCCCCGAAGCGGCGCTGGCCGAAGAAGGCCTCGACGGCCACGCGGGCCTCGGCCTCGTCCTTGCAGATGATCACGCCCTTGCCCGCCGCCAGCACGTCGGCCTTGAGCACCGCGGGGTACGACGCGCACGGCAGCTGCTCCTCGGCCTCCTTGCGACTGCGCAACATCATGTACGAGGCGGTGGGCACGCCCACGTCGCGCATCAGCTCCTTCGAGTACGCCTTGGATCCCTCGATCCGGGCGGCCGCCGCACTGGGCCCGAAGGCCGCGATGCCGGCCTCCCCCAGCGCGTCCACCAGGCCCGCCACCAGCGGCGCCTCCGGCCCCACCACCACGAGGTCGACGCTCTCGTCGCGCGCCACGCGCACGAACCCGTCCACGTCGTCGGGCGCGACGGGCAGGCACGGCACGCGGTCGCGCGCTATCCCGGCGTTGCCGGGCGCGGCCAGCAGCTCCGGGCGCTGCGGGCTGCGCAGCAGCGAGCGCACGATCGCGTGCTCGCGACCGCCGCCGCCCACCACGAGGACCCGCTTCACGCGCTACTCCTCAGAGCGCCGCGATGAAGTCGTCGATCGGGATCGCCGTGAGCGACTCGTAGCGAGCCGTCCCGCGCGAGCCCAGCTCGAGCGACACGCGCGCGATCGTCTTCTCGTCGGGCGCCTCGATCACGTTGATGAAGTCGTACTGGCCGAGCACGGCCCACTGGGCCTTCACGCTCGCGCCGAGCTGCTCCACCTCACGGTTGACCTCACGGATGCGGGCCGGGTTGTTCTTGAGCGTCTGGACGCCTTCCGGCGTCAGCGTCGTCAACAGGATGTAGGTGGGCAACGGCTCTACCTCCGGGTCGGGGCTGCATTGACACTTCTCGCACAACTGGCCGTGCGACGCAAGGGGCCGCGCGGCGCGTCAGGACTTGTCCACGCCGCTAGCAGCGTAGGCGGCCTGGATCGCAGAGCCGCCGCCAAGCGCCAGGATCAGGCCGCGGGAGGCCGGCGGGATGCGATCGCCGGCGGCCAGTCCGCAGGCGCAGTCGAGCACGTCGGTCAGCGAGATCGCCTCGAACCAGCCGCGCGCGGGCTTGCCGCGCCGCATGGCCACGAGCGCTCCCAGGCCGGCCGCGAGGTCGCGCGCGCCTATGGCCTGGGTCAGGACCTTCACGCCCGGCCGCTGCGCGTCGCGGCCGATCCACAGCCGCCCCGTGAGGCCGGGCATGGCGATGAAGCCGATGCCGAAGGCGATCCGGCCGGCGATCACCGCCCTGGCCATCTGCTTGGGGTCCACAGCCGCAAGGTACTACGCGGCCAGGGGCCTCGTCAGGCCGCCGCGGTCTCCGCGACGGGGGCCTTGGCGAGCACCAGCTCGCCGTCGCGCGCGTCCACGAGGACCGTGTCGCCGGGCGCGAACTCGCCCTCCAGGAGAGCCAGGGCCAGCTTGTCGATCAGCCGCTTCTGGATGACGCGCTTGAGCGGCCGCGCGCCGTAGGTCGGGTCGTAGCCCAGGTTGCCGATCAGCGTTCGCGCGTCGTCGGTCAGCTCGATCTCCACGCCGCGCTCGCGCACGCGCCCGGCCAAGCGCTCCACCTGCAGGTCGACGATCCGCGCTATCTCCTCGCGGGTGAGCTGGTGGAACTCGACGATGTCGTCCAGGCGGTTGACGAACTCGGGCTTGAAGGTGGCCTCCACTCCGGCCACGCCGCCGGGCACGTTGGAGGTCATGATCAGCACCGCGTTCTTGAAGCTGACGGTGCGGCCCTGGCCGTCGGTCAGCCGGCCGTCGTCCATCACCTGGAGCAGGATGTTGAACACGTCGGGATGCGCCTTCTCGATCTCGTCGAGCAGCACGACGGAGTAGGGCCGGCGCCTGACCGCCTCGGTCAGCTGGCCGCCCTCCTCGTAGCCGACGTAGCCGGGCGGCGCGCCCACGAGGCGCGACACCGAGTGCTTCTCCATGTACTCCGACATGTCGATCCGGACCATGGCGTCCTCGGAGTCGAACATGAACTCGGCCAGCGCGCGCGCCAGCTCGGTCTTGCCGACGCCGGTGGGGCCGATGAACAGGAACGCGCCGATGGGGCGGTTGGGCTCCTGGAGCCCCGCGCGCGAGCGTCGCAGCGCGTTGGACACCGCCGCGACGGCGTCCTCCTGGCCGACCACGCGGTCGTGCAGGCGCTCCTCCATCCGGATCAGCTTCTCGACCTCGCCCTCCATGAGCCTGGAGACGGGGATGCCCGTCCACTTGGCCACAACCTGGGCGACGTCCTCGTCGTCGACCTCCTCCTTGAGCATCGTCGTGCCGCCCTGGAGCTCCTGGAGGCGCGCCTCCTGGTCCTTCACGCGGCGCTCCAGCTCGGGGATCTCGCCGTAGCGCAGCTCCGCGGCGCGCTGGAGGTCGGCGTCGCGCTCGGCGCGCTCGGCCTCGCGGTGCGCCTGCTCGAGCCGCCCCTTGGTCTCGCGGATGGCCTCGATGGCCTCCTTCTCGCCCTGCCACTGCGCCTTCATCGCGTTCGAGCGCTCGTTCAGGTCGGCCAGCTCGCGCTCGATCGCCTCGCGGCGGGTGACCGACGCCTCGTCCTTCTCCTTCTTCAAAGCCTGGAGCTCGATCTCGAGCTGCTGGATGCGGCGCTCGACCTGGTCGATCTCGGTGGGCATCGAGTCGATCTCGATGCGCAGCCGCGACGCGGCCTCGTCGATCAGGTCGATGGCCTTGTCGGGCAGGAAGCGGTCGGCGATGTAGCGCTGGGAGAGCATGGCCGCGGCCACGATGGCGGAGTCCTGGATGCGCACGCCATGGTGCACCTCGTAGCGCTCCTTGAGCCCGCGCAGGATCGCGATGGCGTCCTCCACGGAGGGCTCCTCGACGTAGACGGGCTGGAAGCGGCGCTCCAGCGCGGCGTCCTTCTCGATGTGCTTGCTGTACTCGTCGAGCGTGGTGGCGCCCACCGCGCGCAGCTCGCCGCGGGCGAGCATCGGCTTGAGCAGGTTGGCGGCGTCGACGGCGCCCTCGGCGGCGCCGGCGCCCACGATCGTGTGCAGCTCGTCCATGAAGAGGATGACCTGACCCTGAGCCTCGGCGACCTCCCTGAGCACCGCCTTGAGACGGTCCTCGAACTCGCCGCGGTACTTGGCGCCCGCGATCAGCGCGCCGATGTCGAGCGCTATCACGCGCCGGTCGCGCAGCGACGTGGGGACGTCGCCGGAGACGATGCGCTGGGCCAGCCCCTCGACGATGGCCGTCTT
>JAXDIC010000059.1:0-2746 GCA_034664185.1 Thermoleophilaceae bacterium | reverse complement strand
ACCACCACCGAGCACTCGATGGCGGCTCGCGTTCCCCAGGCGACGACCACCGCCGGTCGCAGGGCCGCCACCAGCTCGCGGACCTCGGCCGCCTGCCCCGCCAGGCGGAGCGGCTTGGCCACGCGGTCACGGAGGCTGGCCCGCAGCTCCAGGCGCCGCCGGCGCAGCGGGAAGACGCGGATGCCCCGCTCTCGCAGCGCGTCGGCCAGCCCGCCCTCGGGGCACGCGACTATCGGGTCGCAGCCATCCAGCCCGATGGCCAGATCCATGAGGATCCGCTCCGAGCCGCCCATCAGCCCGGAGTAGCTGACGAAGAGGGTGGGCGCCGACGGGCGGCGCCGGCGCGCCAGCCGCGGCTGGCTGGAGGTGCCCGGCCGGGGCGCCTGGCTAAGCGGTGGGGCGTTCAGTGACTCGACGCAGCGCCAGCCCGCTCCCGAGGAGCAGCACGCCCGTCAGTCCGAGCCAGACGACGTCGATGCCGCTGCGCGGCAGCTTCGAGCCGGCGGCGTGCGATCCGCTGCCGGCCGGCGTGGCGTTCTGCGCGGCCGTGGGCTGCGAGCCTGGAGACGCCGTGCTGGCCGTTGGCGTGACCGACTTGTGGCTGCTGGGATGCGCGCTGCTGCCGGCGAGCGGATCGGTGTACTGCTGGTCGCCGGCGTTCTGCGCGAGGGCGGCGGCCGGCAGGAGCGCTACCGCGGCCACGGCGGCGAGCGAGGCGAGGAGGGCACGCATCACCACGTATTGGTAGCAGACCCCCTCGACGTGAGGGCCGTTGCGTGCCGACCAGCCGCGGGCATAGACTGAAACTCGCATGGAGGCCCGTACCCTGGCTCGTCCCATGAGCGTCGCCCTGGTCCACGACTTCCTCCTGGACCTGCGCGGCGCCGAGCGCGTGTTCCTGGAGATGTGCGACCTCTGGCCGGAGGCGCCCATCTTCACGGCCGTCTACGACGAGCACGGCACCGAGGGCCGCTTCTCCCATCGCGACGTGCGAACGTCGTTCCTGCAGCGGCTCCGGCCCAACTCCCGCACCTTCCGCGGCTTCCTCCCGCTGTACCCGGCGGCCATCGAGTCGTTCGACCTGGCTGAGTTCGACGTGGTGGTCTCCAGCTCGAGTGCGTGGGCGCATGCGGTCATCTGCGACGCGCCCACCACACACGTCTGCTACTGCCACAACCCGTTCCGCTACGCCTGGAACGACCGCGACCGCACGCTGGCGGCACGCCGCGATCCCGTCAGCCGCGCCGTGCTGCGCACCCTCTTCCGCCGCTGGCGGCAGTGGGACTGGATCGCGGCGCAGCGCGTGGACTCGTACCTGGCCAACTCGCGCACCACGCGCGGTCGCGTGCGCGCCTACTTCGGCCGCGACGCCCACGTGGTCCACCCGCCCGTGGACACCAGCCGCTTCGAGCTTCGTGGCCCGGCCGACCACTACCTGGTCCTCTCCGAGCTCATGCCGCACAAGCGCATCGACCTGGCGGTGCAGGCGTTCACCGAGCTCGGCCTGCCGCTGGTGGTCGCCGGCGACGGCCCCGACGCGCGCCGGCTTCGCGGCCTGGCCGGCCCCACGGTGCGCTTCGCCGGCCGTGTCAGCGACGCCGAGGTGGCCGAGCTCCTGGCCACCGCCCGCGCGCTGGTCGTCACCGCCGTCGAGGAGTTCGGCATCGCCGCCGTCGAGGCCCAGGCCGCCGGGCGGCCCGTCATCTCGGTCGGGGCGGGAGGCGCCCTGGAGACGGTGGTCGACGGGGTCACGGGGCGCCTGTGGACGGGCGGCGCCACGGAGTTGGCGGACGCGATCCGCGGCTTCGACACGGACGCCGTGGATCCGCAGGACTGCCTGCGCAGCGCGGCGCGATTCGACCGCTCCGTCTTCAGGCGCGATCTGCCGCGTCAGGTACAGCGCGCCGTCGATCGCCAGTCCGGGCAGATGCCGCCGCAGCACGCGCAGCCGCGCGCGCCCCGCCCAGCGCTTCGGCGCCCACGGCGTGGGCGCCCGCGGCCCTTCGTCTAGCCCCGCGGGCGGTGATCGGGCGGGGCGGCACGGCCTCCTCGATCGAGACGACGGCGCCGTGGCGCAGCGCGCGACGCTCGCGCAGCATCGCCGGCAGCACGCGCAGCGCGGCGCCGACGCCCTCCAGCTGGGCGCCCAGCCGGCCGTCGCGCAGCGCGTGCCATGCCCAGCCGGTCTGGCGGTAGGCCACGAAGGGGATCCAGCGCGCGGGAAACGCGCGCGCAGCCAGCAGCAGCGTGTTGCGCGCGACCCACGCCTCCACAGGCCGCCGAAGCCGCTGGCTGGTGCCGCCGCCGGCGTGACGGGCCACGGCTGGCTCGTAACGGCACGTCCAGCCCGCCAGGCGCAGCCGCAGCCCAAGGTCCACGTCCTCGAGGTAGGCGAAGAAGCGCTCGTCGAAGCCGCCGGCGGCGAGGAACGCGTCACGGCGGTAGAGGGCCGCGCCCGCGCAGGCCGAGAACGACTCGCCCGCCTCCCCGAAGCGCCCGTCGTCGCGCTGGAACCGGCCGCGCTGTTCGCATGCCCCGTCGCGGCGGAGGAAGTCGCCGGCGTCGTAGAGCACGTCCGGGTCGCGCAGGTCCACCATCTTGCAGGCCACCGAGGCGGCTTCTGGATGCCGTGCCAGCGTCCGGTCCATCCGCTCCAGCCAGTCGGCGGCCAGTACCACGTCGGTGTTCACCAGGGCCACCGCGCTCGTCGACACCGCCTCCACGCCGCGGTTGGCGGCGAACGCGA
>JAXDIC010000055.1:0-7605 GCA_034664185.1 Thermoleophilaceae bacterium | reverse complement strand
CCGCGGGCGTGAACTACAACAACGTCTGGGCCGCGATGGGCAAGCCCGTCTCGGTCTTCCGCTACCACCCCGACGAGGACCACCACATCGGCGGCTCCGACGCCTCGGGGATCGTCTGGAAGACGGGTCCCGGCGTGACCAAGTGGAAGCCCGGCGACGAGGTGATCGTGCACTGCAACCAGGCCTCGTACGAGGACCCCGAGGTACACGGTTTCGACCCGCTTGCCGCGCCGTCGCAGAGGATCTGGGGCTACGAGACCTCCTGGGGCTCGTTCGCCCAGTTCACCAAGGTCCAGGCTCAGCAGCTGATCCGCAAGCCGGCGAACCTGACGTGGGAGGAGGCGGCCTCCTACGCGCTGACCTACTTCACGGCCTACCGCATGCTGATCGACCGCTGCAACATGCAGGCCGGCCAGCGCGTGCTGATCTGGGGCGCCGCGGGCGGCCTGGGCGTGTTCGCCACCCAGCTCTGCGCCGCGACCGGTGCGCAGGCGGTGGGCGTCGTGTCCTCCCCCGCGAAGGGCGAGCTGCTCGAGCGGCTCGGCATCACGGGCTGGATCGACCGCAACGACCACGCCGGCATGATGCGCAAGGGCGGCGAGTCGCCAGACGAGGAGAAGGCCCGCTTCAAGGCCAGCCGCGCGTTCGGCAAGGAGGTCAAGGAGATCCTCGGAGGCGAGCCGGACATCGTGTTCGAGCACGTCGGCCAGGCGACCTTCCCCACCTCCGTGCTCGTGGTCAAGCCGTTCGGCAAGGTCGTGATCTGCGCCGGCACCACCGGCTTCAACCTCGACTTCGACGTCCGCTACCTGTGGATGCGCCAGAAGGAGATCATCGGCTCCCACTTCGCCAACGCGTGGGAGTGCACGAAGGCCAACGAGCTGATCGAGAGCGGCGAGATCCGCCCGGTGCTGTGGCGCACGATGGGCTTCGACGGCGTGGCCGAGGCGCACCAGCTGATGAAGGAGAACAAGCACCTCGGCAAGATCTCGATCCTCGTGGGCGCGCCGGAGACCGGCCTGGGCAAGACGGCCGAGGGCCCGGGGGCCATCTACGCGGAGGTCGGCGCGTGAGGGCCGACGACAGCGTCATATTGATTCCCTGGCACGCCAACCCGTTCCGCGGCGACAAGTTCGAGGAGGCGTGGCGACCGGCGGCCGAGGCCGCGCTGGACTACGGCGCCACCTACTGGGCCCTGCTGCGCTCCCAGGAGGGCGGGCTCGACTTCATGCAGATCGCGTCGTTCGGATCGAAGCTGGAGTTCGAGCGCTACTGGTACTCGGAGGAGATCTCGGAGGCTCGCGCCGAGGCGTCGGGGCTCTACCAGGTGCCCATCCTGCCGATCTGGCTGCGCGCGGTGGACGCCGGCGAGCTGATCTCCGACGCCGTCGAGCACCCCTTGCCTTGACCCGGCCCATCGGGTAGCGTGCGCCGAGTGGAGGGACCCACCGTCAAGCGTCGGGGGACGCGCGTAGCGCTGCTCGCCGCTCTCGCGCTGCTGCTGCTCGGCGCCGGCGTCGCACTGGCGGTACAGGCCCCACCCGGCACCTACAAGGGGAAGACCGACCAGAAGCGCCCGGTGACCGTCAAGGTCGGCGACGGCGGTCAGGTGGTCCACTTCGACATCGGCTGGCAGGCGAAGTGCAAGAAGCCGCACAAGTTCTGGACCGCGAGCACCCAGTTCCCCAACTCCGGCACCACCGACAAGATCGCGAACAGCATCCCGTACACGTCGCCGGCGGTAGGTGGCTACAGCGGCCGCGTCACGCCCAATCTGACGGGCAAGTTCACGACCGCCACGACGGCGCACGGCAAGTTCAAGGCCCACGTCAAGGTCATGAAGAACGGCAAGAAGGTGGACAGCTGCAAGGTGTCCACCAAGTGGCACGCCAAAGCGTAGAGCGGCCCGAGCTCAGCCCTGCTCGAGCGGGGCCATCGTCAGCCCAGCCTCCCTCAGCTGCTCCCAGTAGAGCTCGGCCTGCTCCCGCTGGCCGGCCCAGACGATCGCCTGGCCGGTGTTGTGGATCTGGTCGGCCATCCTGTAGCCGGCCTCCAGCGACACGCCAGGAAGGAATCGCGCCAGCGCCGCGGCCACGCCGTCGAAGGTGTTGTGGTCGTCGTTGAGCACGATCACCCGCCAGGCGCCGCCCAGCCCCGAGCCGGGCTCCCCCACCCGCGGCAGCTCGACCGTGGCGCCGCTCAAGCGCCGGCCTCCGCGCGCTCGCGGCGCTTGACCAGGTAGCGCTCCAGGCCGAGGTACAGCTGGTCGGGCGGCGCGGCCTGGACGAACTGCGGCGTCACATCGTCGGGCATCGACTGACGGAGCGACTGCGCGAACCCCGCGGCGTCCCCCCTCCCGGCCCACTCGAGCTGTCGCGCCAGCGCGTCCCGCACCCGCTCGATCTGGGCGGCCGGGTCGTCGACGTGCCCGAAGTGGGTCAGGCACAGCCGCTCGGGAGTCCAGCCGGCGACGGTGTCCAGCGATTCGTGCCACGCCTCGACGTCGATGTCGGGCGGCGGCGTGGGAGCGACCGTGCAGTCGCTCGGCGGGATGCGCACGCCACCCACGTCGCCAACGTACGCGTCGCCCGAGTCCTCGTCGAAGTAGCAGACGTGGTGGGACGCGTGCCCCGGGGTGTACGCCACCCGCAGGCCCTCCACCGTCTCGCCTCCGGACAGCGGCCGGACGTTCTGCTCGGGCACCGGCGCGACCTCACCCCAGAGCTCCTCCATCCGGTCGCCGTACAGGCGCTCGGCGCTGCGCAGCAGCTTGGACGGGTCCACCAGGTGCGGCGCGCCGCGCTCGTGCACGTAGACGACCAGGTCGGGGAAGCGCCGCACGAGCACGCCCGTGGCGCCCGCGTGGTCGAGGTGGATGTGGGTGAGGAGCAGCGCCCGCAGCTCGATGCCGTCGAGAGCGCCCACGCTGGAGGCGGGGCCTGGATCCACGACCACCCCGTCCCGCTCGTAGGCGCCGATGACCCGGTCCCTCCCCAGGTGGCACACGTCTATCAGCCTGGCCACCCCCCTGACCATACAATTCAGGGCATGAGCGACGCCCGGCTTCCCGAGCGCGACCGGCCGTGGGTGATGCGCACCTACTCCGGCCACTCCACCGCCAAGGAGTCGAACGAGCTCTACCGCAAGAACCTGGAGAAGGGCCAGACCGGCCTGTCGGTGGCGTTCGACCTGCCCACCCAGACCGGCTACGACCCCGACCACGAGCTCTCGCGCGGGGAGGTCGGCAAGGTCGGAGTCTCGATCGCCCACAAGGGCGACATGCACACGCTGCTCGACGGCATCCCGCTGGACGAGATGAACACGTCGATGACGATCAACGCCACCGCCGCGTGGCTCCTGGCGCTCTACATGACCGTGGCCGAGGAGAACGGCGTGCCCCCCGACGCCCTCCAGGGGACCACGCAGAACGACATCATCAAGGAGTTCCTGTCGCGCGGCACGTACGCGTTCCCGCCCGGCCCGTCGATGCGCCTGATCGCCGACACGATCGCCTTCACCGTCGACGACGTCCCGAAGTGGAACCCGATCAACATCTGCTCGTACCACCTTCAGGAGGCCGGCGCCACGCCGGTCCAGGAGATCGCGTACGCGATGTCCACCGCGCGCGCGGTGCTCGACCAGGTTCGCGCCCGAGTCGACGACGAGACCTTCCCGCGCGTGTTCGGGCGGATGTCGTTCTTCGTCAACGCCGGCATCCGCTTCGTCGAGGAGCACGCCAAGCTGCGCGCGATGTCCGAGCTGTGGCGGGAGCTGGGCCGTCAGCGCTACGGGGTCGACGACGAGCGCTACCTGCGCTTCCGCTACGGCGTGCAGGTCAACTCGCTGGGCCTGACCGAGGCGCAGCCCGAGAACAACGTGATCCGCATCGTGCTCGAGGCGCTCGCGGTCACGCTGGGCCGCGACGCCCGCGCGCGCGCCATCCAGCTCCCGGCCTGGAACGAGGCACTGGGGCTCCCGCGTCCCTGGGACCAGCAGTGGTCGCTGCGGATCCAGCAGATCCTGGCCATGGAGACCGACCTGCTCGAGTACCCCGACATCTTCGAGGGCTCGAAGGTCATGGACGGGCTCGTGGCCGAGCTGGCCGACGGCGCGCGGGCCGAGATGGCGATCGTCGAGGAGCACGGCGGCGCGGTCGAGGCCGTCGACTACATGAAGACCCAGCTCGTGGAGTCGCACCGCCAGCGGGTGGGCCGGATCGAGAGCGGCGACCTCCCGGTGATCGGCCAGAACGTGTTCACCAGCACCGAGCCGTCGCCTCTCCAGACGGGCGAGGATGGCGGCATCCTGACCGTCGACCCGAACGTCGAGCAGGGCCAGATCGCGGCCGTGAACGCGTGGCGCGAAGGGCGCGACCAGGACGCCGTGCGCGCGGCGCTCGACGAGCTGCGCGCGGCGGCGCTGGACGAGGGGACGAACGTGATGCCCGCCACCCTGGCGGCGGCTCGGGCGGGTGCCACCACCGGCGAGTGGGCGGGCACGCTGCGCGAGGTGTTCGGCGAGTACCGCGCGCCCACAGGCGTGGACGGCGCCGCCGGCGCGGTGGATGACGGCAGCCTCACCGAGCTGCGCGAGAAGGTCGAGCGCCTCTCGGAGGCGCTGGGGCGCCGAGTCAAGATCCTCGTCGGCAAGCCCGGTCTGGACGGCCACTCCAACGGCGCCGAGCAGATCGCGGTGCGCGCTCGCGACGCGGGCATGGACGTGGTCTACGAGGGCATCCGGCTGACGCCCGCGCGCATAGCCGCCACGGCTGTCCAGGAGGGCGTGCACGTGGTGGGCCTGTCGATCCTCTCGGGCTCGCACCGCGAGCTGATCCCCGAGGTGCTGCGCGAGCTGCGCGAGGCCGGCGCCGACGTGCCGGTGGTGGTGGGAGGCATCATCCCGCCCGCGGACGCCGAGGAGATGCTCCAGGCGGGCGTGGCGCGCGTCTACACGCCCAAGGACTTCGAGATCACCCGCATCATGGGCGACATCGTGGACCTGGTCGCCGAACGCCGCTCGGCAGCCGCCCCCGCTTGACCGGCGGGCGGCCCGCCGCCGGGGCCGATCCGGCGGAGCTGGGACGGCGCCTGCGCGAGGGCGACCGCGGCGCGGCGCCGGCGGCGCTGAACGCGATCGAGGACCGCTCGCCCGGCGGCCGCGAGCGCGCGCGGGGCCTGCTCGCGGAGGTTGCGCCCGCCGCCCTCGGACGCGAGGCGCCCGCCCACCTGATCGGGATAACCGGCCCGCCGGGCGCCGGCAAGTCGTCGCTGCTCTCGGCGCTCGTAAGCCGCTGGCGCGAGCTGGGCCGCACCGTTGCCGTGCTGGCCGTGGACCCGTCCTCGAAGCGCTCTGGCGGATCGCTCCTGGGCGACCGCGCGCGGATAGACCACGACCCCCGCGACGATGGCGTGCTGATCCGCTCGACCGCGGCGGGAACGCGGCTCGGTGGGCTGGCGCCGCCCACGCGGGAGGCAGTCCAGGTGCTGGCGCCGGCGTTCGACGTGGTCGTGGTCGAGACGGTCGGGGTCGGGCAGTCCGAGACCGACGTCGAGGAGGTGTGCGACACCGTGGCGGTCGTGGTCCAGCCGGCCTCGGGCGACACGCTCCAGTTCCTTAAGGCGGGGATCATGGAGGTGCCCGACGTCCTGGTCGTGACCAAGGCGGACCTGGGCGACGTCGCCCTGCGCGCGCGACGCGACCTGTCCTCCGCCCTGCGCGCGCTCGGGTCGCGCGACACGCCGGTGGTCAGCGTCTCGTCGCTGCCGCCGCCATCGGGGATCGACGACCTCGTGCAGGCCCTGGACGCCCACAGGGCGCAAATCGACCTGACCGCCGAGCGCCTCCGGGCCCGCCGGCTGGCCGCGCTGGCCGAGCTGGTCGCGGAGCACGGCGAGTCGGGGCTGCGGGCCCTCGGCGGCCGGCGCGAGGCCGAGCGCTTCCTGGAGGCCCAGGACCCGGAGCTTGGAACGGCGGCGCTGGTGGAGACGCTCGTCGAGCGGGTGGAGCGCGGCGCCGGCGAGCCCTAGTAGGGACCGACCGCGCCCTCACGGATCGCGATCGCGATGGCGTGCTCGCGGGTGCGGGCCCCGAGCTTGTGTAGCGACGACTTGATCCGGCTCCGAACGGTGTGGGGGCTGACGCAGAGCGCCGCCGCGACCTCCCTCGTGGTGCGCCCGTCAGCAAGCAGCGCCAGCACGTCGCGCTCGCGCGTGGTGAGCGTCTTCGACTTGCCGTGGGCGGCGCCCAGCCCATGCCCCGCCGCCGCCGCGGCGAGGTACTCCTCGAGCTCGGCAAGCGCGTCCCGCGCCGTCTCGATCACACGTGGCTCCATCCCGACGGCGGACACTAGTCCTCGATCCGTGCCTCCGCTGGCCGCTGCAACCGGCCTTGCGGCGCGTCTATGCTCGCGCCGTGCGGCTGCGGACCCAGCTTCTCGTGCTGCTGGCCGCGTTCGTCGGAGCCACCGTGGTGGCCGAGCTGGCCGGCGCGAGCAATCTCGGCACGGCGCTCGCGTTCGGCCAGATGGCGTTCGTCGTCGCCCTGGTCATCGTCCTCCTCCGCGGCTGAGCAGCTCGCTCTCGGCGGCCGCCAGCTGCTCCGGGGTGTTCACGCTCCGCATCCGGCCGGCCGGCAGCTCCACCCCCACCGGCTCCAGAAGCTCGACCGCGCGCGTCAGCGGATCGCCGCGCCGCGCCGCCAGCCCCAGCGGAGTGGCCGCCGCGGCCGCGTAGATCCCGAAGACGGGTTGCAGCTGCCCGGAGCACACTGCCACCACGGCGGACGAGCCGGGGCGATCGGCGGCCGCGTCGATCAGGCGCCGGCAGTCCGCGGCGGTCACGAAGGGCATGTCCGCGGCGCACACGAGCACGCCGCCGGCGGCGCGCTCCAGCGCGTGCGCGATCCCCGCGGCCGGGTGGCGCGGCTCCGCGGGCTCGTCGTCCCACAGCTCGACGCCCTCCAGCGCGGGCAGCGCGGCGCCCGGCTTGCAGACCACGGCCACGCGGCTGCACGCGGCGCCCAGCGCCTGCGCCGGATAGGCGATCAGCGGCCGCCCCGCCAGCTCCCTGGCGGCCTTGCGGCCGCCCAGCCGGTCTCCCGCGCCGCCGGCGAGGATCGCCCCGACCACGGCGCTCCCCCGGGCTGGAGTCATCTAGCCCCCGCCGGTCGCCGATCCAGCGGACGCGATCCGGAACCGGCCGCCCTCCCGCACCAGCCGGATGACGTCCGGGGCCGGTCGCTGGCCGGCGGCGCTGGCCACCACGCCGACCACTGCGCGCCCCCGCCCCACCGTCACGCTGGTGATCTCGACGCGCGGCGCGCGCAGCTGGGCCGCCGCCTGCGCCAACACGGACTGGCAGTTGTCGCCCCCCGCCGCCACGCGTGCCTCGGCGCTGAAGAGGCCGTCGCATATGGCGGCAAAATCGCGCTCCGCCAGCGCCTTCTGGAAGGCATCGACCGTCACGACCACCTCGGCCGGAGTCCCGCTCACGGCCGGCGGGCCGTTGTCGCCGCCGGACGAGATCAGGACCACGGCGACCACCAGCGCGACCGCCGCGATCGCCGCCAGGGCCAGGGTTCGCCGGGGCAGGACGGCCAGCCGGCGTC
>JAXDIC010000029.1:0-4187 GCA_034664185.1 Thermoleophilaceae bacterium | reverse complement strand
TGACCGTCGTGCGCGGCCAGCGAGCACTCGTGTTTCCGACCCGGTTCATGCTCGTGGCGGCCACCAATCCCTGCCCCTGCGGGTTCGCCGGGGTCGATGATCGATGCGTCTGTGCGGAGACGGACCTGCGGCGCCACCGCCGGCGGCTCAGCGGTCCACTGCTGGATCGCATGGATCTGCTGGTCACGGTGGATCGACCGAGCGAGCGGGATCTGCGGGCGGCGCCCTCGGTCGACTCCGAGACCGCCCGGGCGCGCGTGGCCGAGGCCCGGGAGCGACAGCTGCACCGGCTGCGCGGTTCGGGGGCCCGCTGCAACGGCGAGATGGACGGCCGCCTCGTGCGACGCCACGTACGGCTCGAGGAGTCGGCGGCCGACACGCTGGGCCGCGCCTACGCGGTCGGGGCGCTCAGCGCGCGTGGTCGCCACCGAGTCCTCCGAGTCGCCCGAACGATCGCCGACCTCGAGCGGCGGGACGTCGTGACCGTGGCCGACGTCTTGACCGCGCTCAGCCTGCGCCAGCGCGGGGACGCCGATCAGGCGCTGGCGGCGTGAGCCTCGCCTGCGAGCAGTGTCTGGCCCGAGCGTGGCTGCTCGGTCGGTTGGCCGGGCACCTCGAGCCGGTGCGCAGCCGGATCTCGGAGCTGCTGGAACTGGCCGACGAGCCGCTGATCGCCGCGGTGGCCGGTGAGCAGCGGATCTCCGTCCAGCGTGAACTGGCCCGCTTTGACGCTGCCGCGGCCCGGGATCGGTGCGGCGAGGCGGGGGTCGCCACGCTGTGCCGGTGCGAGGCGCGCTATCCACGGCGCCTGCGTGACCTGGGCGCGCCGCCCGCCGTGCTGCACGTGGTCGGCGGAATCGACCGCCTGCTCAGCCTCCTCGGGGAGGAGCCGGTGGCCGTTGTGGGGTCGCGCCGGGGGTCACCCTACGGGCTCGAGGTGGCGCGCTCGTTGGGCCGGCATCTGTCGAGCGCCGGGGTCAGCGTGATCAGCGGCATGGCGCTCGGCGTCGACTCGGCGGCCCACACCGGTGCGCTGTCGGCGCCTACGGGGACGGTCGCCGTGCTGTGCGCGGGCGCGGAGCGGCCCTACCCGGCCGCCAAGCGAGCGCTCCACCGGAGGATCCAGGCCGCGGGGGCCGTCGTTTCGGAGCTGCCGCCGGAGACGCCGGTGTGGCGCTGGATGTTTCCCGCCCGCAATCGGATCGTTGCGGCGCTGGCCGCGATGGTCGTCGTGGTGGAGGCAGGCGATCGCTCTGGAGCCCTGCTCACGGCTCGCCTCGCGCGGTCTCTGCGGCGGCCGGTCGGGGCGGTCCCCGGGCGGGTGAGCTCGCCGCAGGCGGCAGGGCCGAACGCGCTGCTGGCGGGCGGGGCCTACGTGGTGCGCGGTGCCCAGGACGTGCTCGACGTGCTCTATGGCGCCGGCGCGCGGCGGCTGCAGACGGCCCCACGGGCCGACCTCGCGCCGGAGCTGCGGGTGCTCCTGGGAGCGATCGCCGACGGCCACGATACGGCGCGGGCGCTCGCTCAGGCCGGGGTGCCTGCGGACCAGGGTCTCGCCGCCCTCGCGGCGCTGGAGCTCTCGGGCTACGTCCGCCGCGGGCCAGGTGGGAGGTTCTCGGTGACCTCGTAACCTCGTCTCTCGATGACCAGCGACCGTTCCTCGATGACCAGGGAAACGCGGATTCCCAGGCTGCTCTCGATCGCCGGCTCGGACTCGGGCGGGGGCGCCGGAATCCAGGCCGACCTGAAGGCGTTCGCGGCCTGCGGAGTGCATGGGATGACCGCGATCACGGCGGTGACGGCGCAGAACACGGTGGCCGTGACCGCCGTTCATCAGATCCCTCCGGAGATGATCGTCGCCCAGGTGCGGGCCGTCGCGCAGGACATCGGCGTGGATGCCGTCAAGATCGGGATGCTCGGCAACGTCGCCACGATCGATGCCGTGATCCGCGCGCTCGACCTCTTGCCCGAAGACACGCCGGTGGTACTGGACCCGGTGATGGTGGCCGAGTCGGGTGCGGAGCTGCTCGATCCGGCGGCCCGGGCCACGCTCGTGGCGCGCCTGCTTCCCCGGGCGACGGTGGTGACGCCCAACGTCCCCGAGGCGCGGGCCCTGCTGGCCGTGGCCGGGACGGACGGAGAGGCCGACGAAGAGCTCGCTGCGGCCGTCCACCGGCTCGGACCTCGCTGCGTCGTGGTCACCGGCGGTCACCGGGAGCAGGCGATCGACGTGTTCTTCGACGGCTCCCGGCTGGTCGAGCTGCCGGGCGAGCGCTATCCGGCCGGGGCCGCCCACGGCTCGGGGTGCACGCACTCCTCCGTCCTGGCGGCCCGGCTGGCCTGGGGAGACGAGCCGCTCCAGGCCGCCCGGCGGGCCAAGGAGCTGGCCGCCCGGGCGGTCCGTGACGGGCTCGGCGAGATCGGCCTCGGCGCGGGCCCGGTCAATGTCCTCGGTCACGGCCGCCGCGACCAACCCGGCGGTGAGGTTGGGGGCTTTTGACATAATCACCCGGTGCGCTTTCTGCGAATGAAGCCAGGGCATGGCGAGGTGCTGATAGCGGAGGGCGATGTCGAGCTCCTCGAGGACGAGCAGCGTCTGATCGAGGAATTCCGACTGCAGCTGGACGCCGGGCTGTGGGCCGCCGTGCCCGGCAGCGACGTCGACGGTAATCGGCAGGCCAGGATGGTCCGCTCATTCGAGGATGTCCCGAGAGACGCCGACCGCGTGATCTTCTTTCCGCGGGCAGCGGGCGGCCGGTAGGGCCGCGGGCCCCGGCGGTGCTCCTCGCGCTCTCGGCGACCGCGCTCGTAGCGCTTGCGCTGCTGTCCGACCTGATCGTGCCCCGCCTCGAGGAGGCCTGGTCGCGAATGCGCGCCCGGCGCAGCCGCGCCCCGGCGATCATGTTCGATCCGGGCCGGGAGCGGCGGGCGGAAGCGCGCGCACGCGAGTTGCTGCGCTCCTGCGTGGGCGAGGAGGAGTGGGCGATGTACCACGACCTCGGCTTCATGCGCGTGTGGGGAACCCAGACCCAAGGCCCCGACCAGGCCGGCGGAACCGGCGGGGCGCCGTACGCCTACCTGGTCTACCCGCACCGCCCGATCGTCGCCTACCTCGCCCAGACCCACCGGCTGCTCAACGAGTACTGCGTCGAGTTTCCCGACGACACCCGGCCCTACGGGAGCGCCCGCCTTCCGGACTCCGACGACGTGCTGGCCAAGTGGATGGCCCTGACCGGCGACGAGCGCCGGCTGATCGACACGGCCAATATGCACCTGCCCGGCCGTCAGCTGGATCCGGCCCAGGTCAGCCGCGACCTGTGGCGGCTCTCCCGCTGGGAGCGCGCGCGGATGCGCACACTGGCCGACAGTCCGGCGTCCGCGCCAGCCGACAACTCGGGCTGAGACGAACCGGGCGACCACGCCCGATACAGTCTCACCGCGATGCCAGCCAGCAACGGGAAGTTCGACCTCAAGCACCGCAGCCGAGCCCTGACGGAGGGCATCGAGCGCGCTCCTGCGCGGGCCTACCTGAAGGGCATCGGATACGACGACGAAGCCCTGGCGCGCCCGATCATCGGGGTGGCGAACACCTGGATCGAGACGATGCCGTGCAACTTTCACCTGCGGGCGCTGGCCGCCAAGGTCAAGGACGGGATCCGCGCGGCGGGTGGCACCCCGATGGAGCTGAACACGATCGCGATCTCCGACGGGATCACGATGGGCACGAGCGGAATGCGCGCCTCGCTGGTCAGCCGCGAGGTGATAGCCGACTCGATCGAACTCGTCTGCGACGCGCACATGTTCGATGCGGTGATCGCGATCAGCGGTTGCGACAAGACGATCCCCGCCACCGTGATGGCCCTGTGCCGGCTGAACGTGCCGAGCCTGATGCTCTACGGAGGATCGATCATGCCGGGTCACCTGCACGGCGAGCAGGTCACGATCCAAGAGGTGTTCGAGGCCGTCGGGGCCAGGTCGGCGGGGAAGATCACCGATGCCGAGCTGACCGAGATCGAGGATGCCGCCTCACCGGGCGCCGGGGCGTGCGGTGGACAGTTCACCGCGAACACGATGGCGATGGCGTTCGAGGTGCTGGGCATTTCTCCGGCGGGCTTCTCGATGGTCCCCGCGACCCACCCCCGCAAGGCGCAGATCGCCTCCGACGCGGGCGCACTGGTGATGGATGT
>JAXDIC010000021.1:0-6843 GCA_034664185.1 Thermoleophilaceae bacterium | reverse complement strand
AGGCTCAGTGGGCCGCCGAGCGGCGCGGCCGCGAGCGCTTCGTCTGCGAGCAGCCGCCTTACTCCGTCCTCGTGCGCGGCATCGAGGCCGACGTGCTGCCCACCTGCCAGCGGCACGGGATGGGCGTGATCCCGTGGAGCCCGCTGGCCATGGGATGGCTGTCGGGCAAGTACCGCCTCGACGGCCAGGTGGAGTCGCGTCGCGCCCAGATGCTGCCCAGGCGCTGGGACATGTCGCTGCCCGAGAACCAGCGCAAGCTGGAGGCGGTCGACGCGCTGGCGCGGCTGGCCGAAGAGGCCGGCATCACCCTGATCGAGCTGGCCCTGGCGTTCGTCCTGGAGCACCCCGCCGTCACGGCCCCGATCATCGGGCCTCGGACGATGGAGCAGCTCGAGTCGCAGCTGGGCGCCGCGAACGTGAAGCTCGACGAGGAGATCCTCGACCGGATCGACGAGATCGTCCCGCCCGGCACAAACGTCAACCCGAACGACGCCGGCTGGGACAACCCGGCCCTCGAGGCCTCGGCCCGCCGGCGCTGAGGCGACGCCCCCCGGACTAGCGTCCGGCGATCGGCTCCAGCGGGCGCAGCTCCTCCACGTACGAGATCGAGTGGCGCTGCAGCTCTCCCGTGGGGGCGGTCTCGTAGGCGCCCATCCGCGATAGCGGCGGCGAGTACGCGTGGATCGTGACCGCGGGAGCGCTGCCCGCGTGCGCGACCCGGTGTATGTCGGATGACGAGAAGTCGAACGCCTGCCCGGCCGCGAGCTCGCGCGTGAGCGGGCCGGCACCCAGCGCCAACCGCTCCTCGCGAATCCGGCCGGCCGCAACCGCCACGCCTCCGGCCGAGCGGTCGTGGTCGTGGAAGCCGGTGTCGTGGTCGTTCATCCAGCAGATCAGCCAGATGGCGACGTGCTCGTCGTAGGCCAGCTCCTCGTAGGTCCGCGCGTCGGGCTCATGGCGCACCAGGTGCTCCCACAGGTGGGGCCGGCCGGCCAGGCCCAGAGCCAGCTCGCGGAGCTCCGGGCGGGTGAGGTCGCGGTTCGGTCGATTGGGTAGCTCGATGCGGTTCACGGGGCTTCTGGACCTATTATCGGCAAACTCGACCCGAATTATAGGGATTAGCCTCGGAAGGCGCCGTGGTGTTGACTTAACGGGATGCTCGAGCGCGTGGCGGGATTCGCGCATCGCCGCGCCCGGCGGATCGTGGTTGGCGCGTTGGTGCTGGGCCTGGTCGCCGGCGCGCTGGGCGGGAACGTGGCCAAGCGGCTCGGGCCCTACAGCGCCAAGGACCCGGCCAGCGAGAGCTTCAAGGCCTCGCAGCGGCTGAACCAGGCCACTCGGCTGGACAATCCGCTGCTGGTGGCGCTGGTAACCCCGGGCTCCCCCGTGCGCTCGCGGGCCGGCCGCGCCCGCGTCCTGGCTGTCGCCCGCGAGCTGGCCTCCGACCCCGCGCTCCGGCGCGTGGCCACGCCGTTCACGGGCGGCCCTCCGGGGACCATCTCGCGCGACGGGCGCTCCGCCCTCGTGACGGCCATCATCGACGGCTCGCGCGGCACCACGGCGGAGATCGATCGCGTCGTGGCCCGCTTCGCCCATCGACCCGACGTCAAGCTGGGCGGCGGCGGCGCCGCGGAGCGCGCCGCGAACAAGATCGTCAGCGCCGACCTGGCTCGCGCCGAGCTGATCGCGTTCCCGATCCTCTTCCTGCTGGCGCTCTGGTTCTTCCGCAGCATGGTGGCCGCGGCCCTGCCGCCCCTGGTGGGCGGCCTGTCGATCGTGATCACGTTCCTCGGGCTCCGGATCGCCAGCGAGGCCGTCGACCTGTCGGTGTTCGCGCTCAACCTGGTCACGGGACTGGGCCTGGGACTGGCGATCGACTACAGCCTGTTCGTCGTCTCGCGCTATCGCGAGGAGATGGCCGCAACGGGACCGGGCCTGCCCGCGCTCGTCCGCACCATGAACACGGCCGGCCGCACCGTGCTGTTCAGCTCCCTGACGGTGGCCGCCGCGCTGGCCTCCCTCCTCGTCTTCCCGCAGCGGTTCCTCTACTCGATGGCCGTGGGCGGGACGATGGTGGCGCTGATCGCCGCGGTGATCGCGCTTGTGGTGCTGCCAGCCGTCCTGGTTGCGCTGGGCGAGCGCGTGAACGCGCTGGCTCCGGCCCGCCTCCGCCGCGCCGCGGAGTCGGAGGCCCGCCCGGCCTCGACGGGCACCTGGTACCGCCTGTCGCGCGTGGTCATGCGGCGCCCGGCTCCGGTCGCGCTCGTGGCCGGGGCGATCATGATCGCGCTCGGGCTGCCGTTCCTGGGCGTGCGCTTCACGTCGATCGATCCCAGCATCCTGCCCAGCTCGGAACGGGCGCGGCAGGTGGACGACGCGCTGCACAGCCGCTTCCCGCTGGACATCTCGACCGCGATGACGGTGGTGGCCGCGGCGCCCGACGCCGCGGGCGCGCAACGGTTGGCCGCCCGCCTGGGCCGGCTGCCCGACGTGGCCCTGGTCAACCGTCCGGAGCGCGCGGGCCCGCGCCTCTGGCGGATCGGCCTGCTGTCCAAGGCGCGCGCGCTGGACGAGCGCAGCCAGCGCCTGGTGCGCAGGATCCGGTCGCTGCCGGCGCCGTTCTACGTAGCCGTGACCGGCCAGACCGCGGCGCTGGTGGACGAGAAGTCCAGCCTTGGCGCGCACCTGCCGCTCGCGCTGGCCATCCTGGCAACCACCACGCTCCTGATCCTGTTCGCGTTCACCGGCTCCGTGGTGCTGCCCGTCAAGACGCTGGTGATGAACCTGCTGACGCTGAGCGCCGCCTTCGGCCTGTTGGTGCTGATCTTCCAGGACGGCCGGCTCGAGGGGCTGCTCGCGTACCGCAGCCAGGGCGCCCTCGAGGCCTCGCAGCCGCTCCTGCTCCTGGCGCTGGCGTTCGGCCTCTCGACCGACTACGGCGTGTTCCTCCTGTCGCGGATCAAGGAGGCGCGCGAGCGCGGGCTGCCCGACTCCGAGGCCATCGCCGTCGGCCTCGAGCGCACCGGCCGGATCGTCACGGCCGCGGCCCTGCTCTTCTGCGTCGCGATCGGCGCGTTCGCCACCTCGCGGATCGTGTTCATCAAGGAGGTGGGGGTGGGCACCGCGGTGGCCGTGCTGCTGGACGCGACGATCGTCCGGGCGCTGCTCGTGCCTTCGCTCATGCAACTCCTCGGCCGGCGCAACTGGTGGGCGCCCGGGCCGCTGCGGCGTCTGCACGCGCGCGTGGGCCTGCGCGAGTCCGCGGACCCGCCCTAGCGGGCGGGCACCGTGGCCGCCAACGCGCGCACGGTGGCCTGCGCGTTACCGGTTACGCCGGGGGCAGGGGCAGTCGGTTGTGACCGTGGACCGGATCGCCGGCGCTGTTGCCGGCGCGATGGCCGTTGCCCGGGACGTGGCTGAGCCGTCCGGCACCCGCCTTGGTGCCCTTGCCCGCGCTGGGCGACCCCGAGCCCGTTCCCTGCGCGGGGGCAGGCTGGTGCCTTCGTGGCGGGGACGCGTGCTTGTGTGTCCCGTTGCGGCGGCCGTGGCCGTGGGTACGCACGGTCGTGCCGGCGCCTCCGCCCACCTGGCCATGCCGCGCCGCGTGCCGGCGCCGTTGTGCGCCGTGGCCGCGGCCGTGCGCGGCCGGATGGTGCCCGGCAGCACCGGGATGATGGCGCCCATCGGCCGACCGGGCATGCGCAACACCCTGCGCCGCCGCCGCGGCCGTCGAGTTGGCGCTGCCGGCGGACCCCGCCCGCAGCTGTCCGTACGTCGAGTCGCCGCGAGTCGGTGCGACCTTGGCCGCGTGTGGGGGGTTGTCCGCGCTCGAGTCGGTCACGCGCTGGACGGCGATGCCACCGCCCACGGCACCGCTGGCCAGCAGCGCGGCGACGCCGAGCTTGGCCGTGCCGCTGGCGCCGATGCCCGACAGGATGCCGCCGCCGGTTCCCGCCCCGGCCGCTGCCGCGGCCCCGGCCGCCGCGCCCGGCCCGATGCCCACGGCGGCCAGCACCCCGGACTTGAGCCCCACGCTGGGGACGACGGGCAGCAGGCAGGCGACCAGCTGGCGCTGGCGCCGGACGTCGTCGCGGAATTGGGCGCAGCCCGGGCAAGCCTTCACGTGGCGCCGCAACGGCCCCCGGCGGAGGGCGCCGCCGGTGAGGGTGGCCAGCTGCTCGCGGATCGTCTCGCAGGGGATCTCGCGCGCGTCGCGGCTCTCGATCAGCGACGAGCGTGCCTGGAAGACCAGCGACTTGACCTTCATCGGAGCGCAGTCCAGGATGCGGGCGATCTCGGCGTGCGAGAGGTCCCCGAGCTCGGACAGGACCAGCGCGGCGCGCTGCTTCTCCGGCAGGTCTCGCATGTCCGCGAGCAGGCGTCGCAGGTCGTCGCGGCGCACGACCTCGTCGGAGAAGCCGGCCACCGGCACGTCCTCGATCTCCGCCGGCCGCTCCCGGCGAGCGCGCAGGATCGACAGGCAGCGGTTGCGCGCGATCGTGTAGAGCCAGGGCTTGAGGCGAATCGCCGTGTCGCTTCCCCGAAGGCCGCCGTGGGCCGAGATGAAGGTCTGCTGGACGGCGTCCTCGGCCTCCTCGCGGGAGCGCAGCATGTGCCTGCAGAACGACAGGATCCCGCGGTGGTAGCGGTCGTAGACGACCTCGAAGGCCGCGTCGTTGCCGCGCCGGAGCTGCTCGACCAGGCGATCGTCGCCGAACGCGGCCAGCAGCCGGCGGGAGCGCGGCTGGATCCCGCCGCTGGGGCGCGGCAGGGAAGAGACTTCCATATCCAGATTATCGTCGCCCCAGAGGGACCTTCAAACGTCATTTGACCCACCTGCCTTGGAGTCCAACCTTTCTTAACGCGGGCGGGCGCCAGGGGTTGGGTGGTTATCCTGCCTGCCGTGGTAAGCGTCAGCACAGGCGACTTCGTCTTCGACGGCCACCGGCTCGTCTACTACGAGTACGGGTCCGGGCCGCGACCGCTCCTCCTGCTGCCCGGCCTGCTGCTGCCGCAGACCATGCACGGCCCGCTGGCGCAGTCCCTGGCCGAGCGCGGCAACAGGGTCATCACGCTCGACTTCCTTGGCCACGGCCAGTCCGACCGTCCGCGCGACATGTGGCGCTACTCGATGCCCGGCTTCGGCCAGCAGGCCGTCGCGCTGCTCGACCACCTGGAGATCGAGGAGGCCGTGGTGGGCGGCACGTCGCTCGGCGCCAACGCGACGCTGGAGGCCGCTGTGCAGGCTCCCGACCGCATGCGCGGCCTGGTGGTGGAGATGCCCGTGCTGGACAACGCCCTGCTGGGCTGCGCGCTGGCGTTCACCCCGCTGCTCGTGTCGCTGACGTTCGGCGCGCCCATCACCCGCGTGATCAGTCGCGTGGCGGCGCGCGTCCCCCGCGGCCTGACGCACCTGACCGACGTCGGGCTCGACTGGATCAGCCAGGACCCGGGGCCGTCGGCGGCGGTGCTCCAGGGACTGTTCTTCGGGCGCACGGCGCCTCCGCGCTCCGAGCGCAGCAGGATCGAGACGCGCTCGCTGGTAATCGGCCATGGACGCGATCCGGTGCACCCGTTCTCGGACTCCGACGCGCTGGTGCGCGAGCTGCGCAACGGCCGGCTGATCGAGGCCAACTCGATCCTCGAGCTGCGCCTGGCACCGGCGCGCCTGACCGGCGAGATCGCGCGCTTCCTGGACGAGTGCTGGCGGCGCCCGGCGCGCAGCGCGTCCGACCCGGCGGAGCGCGAAGCGTCCTCGGCCTAGCGCATCGCGCCGGCGGGAGCCGTGTTCCGGTCGTGGTGAGACCAGCCTGCATTGCTCTCGCCGCGGCGGTTGCGGTTGCGGCGGCCGCGCCAACCGCGCAGGCCGCGAAGCCCCGAGTCGTCGACTTCGAGCTCCGGCCGGCGCCCCTGCACCGGGCCGCCACCGGGCCGTTCACCTCTCCGCCGCTGCGCGCCGGCAGGCGCTTCAACCTCGTGGGCCTGCGCTGGGCCTCCGCCCGCGCCCCCCTGGTCAGCCTGCGGGTGCGTCGCAACGGCGGCCGCTGGAGGCGCTGGCAGCGGGTGGCGTCCAGCGGGGATCATGCCCCGGACCCCGGAAGCGGCGAGCACGGCCGTGGCGGCGGGGAGTCGGACCCGCTCTGGGCGAGAAAGGCCGACTGGGTGCAGTACCGGCTGTCGCGCCCGGTCGACGGCCTGGTCCTGCACTTCGTCCGGGCGACGTCCGCCGCGAGGTCCGTGCGCGCCGCCAGCACGGAGCCCCAGCCCCAGATCCAGCCCCGCTCCGCGTGGGACCCCGGTGGGGAGTGCAAGCCGCGCGCCGCGCCGTCATACGGGGAGGTGCGCGTGGCCTTCGTGCACCACACCGCCATGGCCAGCGCGTACTCGCCACAGGACGTGCCGGGGATCATCCTCTCCATCTGCCACCTCCACCGCGACTCCAACGGCTGGAACGACATCGGCTACAACTTCGTCGTCGACCGCTACGGGACGCTGTGGGAGGCACGCGCCGGAGGGATCGACCGAGCGGTGATCGGGGCCCAGGCGGTGGGCTTCAACTCCCAGTCCACCGGCATCGCCAACCTCGGCACCTTCGACTCCCAGCCGCAGACCGACGCCGCGCTGTCGGCGATGGCGCACTTCATCCGCTGGAAGCTGCCCCTACACGGCCAGCCCACCGCGGGCAAGGTCACGCTGACCTCTGCCGGCGGCGGCGACGACCGCTGGCCGGCGGGGCAGGCGGTCCAATTCGACCGCATCTCCGGCCACCGCGACGCCGACAACACCGACTGCCCCGGCGACGCTCTGTATGCGCAGCTGCCCGACCTGCGCAACCGCGTGGCC
>JAXDIC010000383.1:0-10276 GCA_034664185.1 Thermoleophilaceae bacterium | reverse complement strand
TCCTCGACATCCTCAACTCCCCCGAGGCGCCCTACATCAACAGCCTCGTGCCCCGGGCGGCGGTGCCAAAGGCGATGTTCGGCATCGCCCACCCGTCGCTCACCAACTACCTCGCGCTCACCGGCGGGCGCACCAACGGGATCACGCAGGACTGCACCGCCTGCCACTTCCACAACCCCAACATCGCCGACCAGCTGGAGCGCGCGGGGCTCACGAGGAAGGGCTACATGGAGGGCATGCCTCAACCGTGCTACCGGGGCGCGTTCGCCGGGCACTGGGACCGGAACGTCAACCGGCGCTGGATCGATCCCGTGGCCCGATCGCTGTTCCCGCACGGGTACGGCAGCGCCTACGCGAAGAAGCACGATCCGTTCATGTACTACGACGCCATCAGGACCAACCCCGGCCGCTGCGCCCACGTGGTGCCGTTCCAGCAGCTTTCCGGCGACCTGCGCGCCGGCCGGCTGCCCGACTTCTCCTTCATCAGCCCGGACCTGTGCAACGCGATGCACGACTGCAAGGTGGGCGCCGGCGACCGCTTCCTCTCGCGCCTCGTGCCGGAGATCCTGCCCAAGCTCGGGCAGCACGGCTTCCTCGTGATCACCTGGGACGAGGGCCGAACCAATCGTCGCTGCTGCGGGCGACTGGCCAAGGCCGGGCGCATCCCGACGCTGATCCTGGGCCCCGACGTGCGGCCCGGAGCGGGGGGCTCGGGCGAGTACGACCACTACTCCACCCTGCGCACGATCGAGGACGCCTTCGGCCTGCCGCACCTGGACCTGGCGGCCGATCCGGCCACCCGCCCGCTGGACGCCCTCTTCTACAAGCCGCCGCGGTTCAAGGCGCAGGACGCCTCGGGCTAGCCCAGCTCCTTCACCTGCGCGACCACCGCCTGGACCGACTCCTTGGCGTCGCCGAACAGCAGCGCCGTGTTCTCGTTGTAGAAGAGGGGGTTCTCGATGCCGGCGAAGCCGGTGTTCATGCTGCGCTTGAGCACGATCACCTGCTGCGACTTGTCCACGTCGAGGATCGGCATGCCGTAGATCGGCGACCCCTCGTTCTCGCGCGCGTCCGGGTTGGTCACGTCGTTGGCGCCGATCACCAGCGACACGTCCGTCTGCGGGAACTCGGGGTTGATCTCGTCCATCTCCTTGAGCTTGTCGTAGGGCACGTCGGCCTCCGCGAGCAGCACGTTCATGTGGCCGGGCATGCGGCCGGCGACCGGGTGGATGGCGAACTCCACGTCCACGCCGCGCTTCTCCAGCTCGTCCATCAGCTCGCGCACGGTGTGCTGGGCCTGGGCGACGGCCATCCCGTAGCCGGGCACGACCACCACGCGGCTGGCGTAGGTCAGCTGGATGGCCACGTCGTCGGGCGAGGTCGAGCGCACCGGCCCGCGGTCCTCGGCGCCGGCGGCCGGCGCCGTGCCCCCGCCGCCGAACCCGCCGGCGATGATCGCCGGCACCGAGCGGTTCATGGCCACGGCCATCATGTTCGTGAGGATCGAGCCCGACGCCCCGACAAGCGTGCCGGCCACGATCAGCGCCGTGTTGTCCAGCGCGATGCCGGTGGCCGCCGCCGAGATGCCGGTGAACGCGTTGAGGAGGGAGATGACCACCGGCATGTCCGCTCCCCCGATCGGCAGCACCAGCATGTTGCCGAGGATGGCCGACGCCACCAGGATGCCCAGCACGAACAGGGGCTCGGAGTGCGTGCCGGCGGCGAGCACCACCCCGCTGCCCACGGCGACCAGCCCCAGCGCCGCGTTGAGCACCCGCTGGCCGGGAACCTGGATCGGCCGCCCGGGGAGGATCTCCTGAAGCTTGCCGAAGGCGATGTTGGAGCCCCAGAACGAGACCGACCCGATGATGGCCGCGAACAGCGTCGGGATCTCGGCTTTGAGGGTCCACAGCTGGCCGCCCTCGGGGAAGCGCCGGCGGTACTCGACCCAGGCGATCAACGCCACGGCCCCGCCGCCGACCCCGTTGAACAGGGCCACCATCTGCGGGATCGCGGTCATCTTCACCGAGCGCGCCGCGGGGATGCCCACAGCGGTTCCGATGCCGATGCCGAGCGCCATCAGCGCCACGTCGCTGCCGTCCTTGATCACGCCGTTTATCAGCAGGGTGGCCACGATCGCGATGAACATGCCCACCGCGGCCAGCCGGTTGCCGAACGGCGCCGTGCGCGGACCGGCCAGACCGCGCAGGCCGAGGATGAACAGCACGAAGGCGACGATGTAGAGCGCCTGGATGAAGTCGTGGTCCTGGAGGAAGGACGTGGCCAGGATCACTTCTCCGGCTCCTCCTCGGAGGCGCCGGGCCGCGGACGGCGGCCCTTGAACATCTCAAGCATCCGGTCGGTGACCAGGAAGCCGCCGACGATGTTGATCGTGCCGAACGCGATCGCGATCACCAGCAGCACCTTGTTGAGCGCGCCCGACGCGGAGGAAAGCACCAGCAGGCCTCCCAGCAGCACGATGCCATGGATGGCGTTGGTGCCCGACATGAGCGGCGTGTGCAGCGTGTTGGGGACCTTCGAGATCACCTCGAAGCCCACGAACGCGGCGAGCACGAGGATTGAGATGTCGGTGAGGACGTCCATTCGGTCTCCTTACTGGGCAGTGGCGGCCGAAGCGGCCTGCTTCGCGCCCTCGTGCACGATCTCGCCGTCGCGCGTGATGCACGCGCCGGCCAGGATCTCGTCGTCCCAGTTCAGCTCCAGCTGGCCCTCCTTCGAGGCCAGCAGCTCGAGCAGCGCCTGCACGTTGCGGGCGTAGAGCTGAGAGGCGTGGTCGGGCATCTCCGCGGCCAGGTCCATCGCGCCGACGATCTTCACGCCGTGGCGCTCCACCGTCTGACCCGGCTCGGTGAGCTCGCAGTTGCCGCCGGCCGACGCGGCCAGGTCCACGACCACCGAGCCGGGCTTCATGCCCTCGACGGCCGCGGCGGTCACGAGCAGCGGCGCGCGGCGGCCCGGGACGAGGGCGGTGGTGATCACCACGTCGAAGCGGCCGATGGCCGTGGCCATCGCCTCCTGCTGCTTGCGCTGCTGCTCCTCGGCCAGCTCCTTCGCGTAGCCGCCGGCGCCCTCGGCGTCGGCCTCGAGCCCCAGGTCGAGGAAGCGGGCGCCGAGGGACTCGACCTGCTCGCGCACCGCCGCGCGAACGTCGTAGCCCGTCACGACCGCGCCCAGGCGGCGCGCTGTGGCGATCGCCTGGAGCCCAGCCACGCCGGCACCCAGCACCAGCACCGTGGCGGGCTTGATGGTGCCGGCCGCTGTGGTCAGCATCGGGAAGAAGCGATCGATGTTCTCCGCGGCCAGCAGCACGGCCCGGTAGCCGGAGACCGTGGCCTGGGAGGACAGCGCGTCCATCGACTGCGCGCGGGTGATGCGCGGAATGGCCTCCATGGCGAACGACGTGACGCCGGCGCTTGCCAGCGCCCGCGCGGTGTCGGTGTCGGTCAGCGGGTTGAGGAAGCCGATGACGATCGAGCCGCGCGAGAGGTGCTCGATGTCGCCGGCCGACGGCGCGCGCACCACCGCCACCACCTCGGCACCCCAGGCCTGCTGGGTCGAGCCGATGCTGGCGCCGGCCTCCTCGTACGCGGAGTCGGGAAGGTGCGAGCGCTGCCCGGCGCCGGACTCCACCACCGCCTCGATCCCGCGCGTGGACAGGCGCCGGACCACGTCCGGCACCATCGCCACTCGGCTTTCGCCGGCAGCGCCCTGGTTCGGCACGCCGACCTTCATCTGCGCAGGAGCCCCCTCATGCAGGGCGGGGAGCTTATTGAACGGGCTCCCGGCGGTACGATCGCGGGTAGATGGCCGTCGAGGTACGCGACGAGATCCAGGGCCGGTCGCTGCGCCGGACCCTCGTGGAGAAGCCGGCAGCGATCTTCCTGGTCGTGCTGATGGCGGCCGGGAGCATCGTGCTCTGGCTGGTCATCCCCCTCGGGTGGGTGTGGGTGGCGTCGCACACGGTCAAGACCACGCAGCCGACGCTCGGTCCCTATCTGCTGATCCTGTTCGGCGTACCGATCTCGATGTTCCTGTGGGGCAAGCTCCTCTATCGCCTGAACTCGGCCTACGAGAACGTGACCGGCCAGGTCTCCGAGGTCCGGGTGCAGCTTCCCTGGCACCGGAGCATGCGCGGCGAGCGCGTGGCGGCCCGGAGGACGACCGTGCTCGAGTTCGTGATGGTCATCTCGGTCTCCGGCGCCCTGTTCCTGTTCGGGATCTGGTTCTTCTTCTTCGCCGGGTCGAGCCTGCCCAACCCGTAGGTCGACGGCGTAGATGACTGATTCCACGACCCCGCGCACGCGGCCGCGGAATCAGTCATCTAGCGCTCGTCGGCCGCCGCGCCGAGCTCGTAGTCCAGCTCGGTGCGCAGGCCGAGGGAGTGCAGCGTCTCGTTGGCCTCCGCCAGGCTGCCGGCCCCGTCGACGGCCGCGGCCAGACGGGCGGCCGACCCGATCGCGACCGCCACGTCGAAGTAGACCGTCATCGCCGCCACCGGCGAGAGTTGGAGGGTTCGCCGGCCCGACCTGATCGCCGTCGGCCCGCGCGCGCCGCGGAACGCCAGCAGTGCCTGCGCGCTGGCCTCCGTCGGGATGGCGCTGACCGCGCGCTCCAGGAGGTCCGCCACCCCGGGGCCGATGCCGCGCGCGCCGGCCAGCCCACCCGCCGCGGCGATCTCGGCGAAGCGGGCGTCCAGCTCCGCCAGCGTCAGCTCACCGTCGCAGCCGGGCCCGAACACCCCGCCCAGCACCGCCCGGCCGTCCGCCTGAAGCCGCCCCGCGGCGGCCAGCATCACGGCGTCGCACAGCGGGCTGGCCAGCCCAGGCTCTCCGCCGTGCGCGAGCACGTCGCCGCCCACGTCCACGAACACCAGCAGGTCCGCCCCCAGCGCGTCGGCCGCCGTGGCCAGACCGTCGGCGATCGCCGCGGGGCCGGGAGTCGGGTCCACGAGCACGGTCTCCTGGCCGAGCAGCTCCGCCATGCGCGACTCGGCGAAGCGCACCCCGCCGTCCCGGACCCGCGTCTCCGTCCGCGCCGCGAGCACGCAGGCGGCCAGCTGGCGCGCGTCCTCGATCTCGGACACGGTGCGCGGCCCGGGCAGCGGATCGATCGGCCGGCGCTCCCAGCTGACACCGCCCACGATCGGCGACGCGCCATGGTCGAGGCGCGCGTGCTCCGCGGTGGCCAGCGCGCCGACCACGTCGCCGCCTCCGCCGATCCCGAGCACCAGCGGGCGGCGGGCGCCCCCGAGAAGCCGGTCTGCGTCCACGGCGCTCACAAGGTCGAATGTAAAGGTTGCGTTCGGCCGCCCCCGGGTACCGCACCCGCGGGGCTCTTCTAGTGTTCTGGCGCCTCGCAAGCCCTCGAAGGAAGGACCACCGATCGTCACCGCCCATCTCCGGCCGGCGCGCCGCTTCCTCCTGACCGCGCTCGCGGCTGCCCTGCTGGTCGCCTTCGCGGCGCTCCTGAGCGTCGGCCCGGACGCGGCCCGCGCGAGCCACACGCAGGAGTCGATCTTCGAGGACGAGCAGATGTTCTACAACGAGGGCGCGTCCGCCCAGGCGGCCGCTCTGGACACGATGGCGAGCCTGGGTGCGGACACCATTCGCACGCTGGTCCGCTGGCGCAACTTCGCTCCGGCCCCCTCCTCCTCCAAGCCACCGAAGAAGTTCGACGCACGCGTGCCGTCGAACTACCTCACGGACCGCTGGAACCCGCTGGACGAGCTCGTCCGGGGAGCACAGGCTCGCGGGATGCAGGTGCTGCTGACGGTGTCGGGTCCCGGGCCCGACTGGGCCACGCACTGCTCCAAGTCGGAGCGGCGGAAGTACCGCGGGCGCTGCCGCCCCAACACGCGCCTGTTCGGCCAGTTCGCGCAGGCGCTCGGCCGCCGGTACTCGGGCAGCTACCCGGACGAGTCCGATGGCCGGAAGCTGCCGCGCGTCAGCCGCTGGTCGATCTGGAACGAGCCCAACCTCGGCTCGTGGCTGTATCCGCAGACCCAGCGCGTGCGCCGGCGGACCGTCGTGACCGGCGCGCCGACGTACCGCAACCTGGTGTACGCGGCCACGGCGGGGCTCAAGGCCGCCGGCCACGGCCACGACCAGGTGCTGCTGGGCGAGACCGCGCCCATGGGCAACGGGTCCTCGCAGACCGCTCCGGCACGGTTCTATCGGGAGCTTTTCTGCGTCGACTCGCATGGCCGCCGGCTGACCGGGCGCGCAGCCTCGGACTCCGGCTGCTCGCACCATCCCCGGCGGCTGGCCGTGACCGGGGTGGCACACCACCCCTACACCCGCGGCTCCGGCACCCAGTTCTTCGCAAAGGTGGGAGCCGACGACATCAACATCTCGAACCTCTCGCGCCTGAGCGCCGTGATGCACATGGGCGCGCGCGTGGGAGTCGTACCGGGCTCGCTGGCCTCGTCGATCTACCTGACCGAGTTCGGCGTCTCCACCAACCCGCCGGCAAAGCGGTTCAGCGTGCCCCCGCTCATACAGGCCAAGATGCTCAACCAGGCCGACTACATCGCGTACCGCAACCGCAATGTGCGCAGCGTGGCGCAGTACGAGCTGAAGGACGACCCCAACCTGAACCGCACCACGTTCCAGACCGGCCTCTGCTTCGAGGCCAGCCCGTGCGACGAGAAGCTGAGCTTCCGGTCGTACCGCGTGCCGCTGTATGTCGTCCGCCACGGCAACTCGGTGTCGATCTTCGGCGGCGCCCGGCCCGGCGACACCGGGATGGCCGAGCAGATCGACATCCAGCGCGACGACGGGCAGAGCCAGAGCAACTTCACCACGCTCAAGACGGTGCCGCTGTCCAGCTCTGGCTGGTTCACCGCCACGCTGCCGTACGCGCCCGGCCTCTGGCGGCTGGTGTGGACGCCCGCGGCCGGAGGGCAGACGTTCGTCAGCCGCCAGGCGAAGGCGGAGACCCGCTAGACGCGCCTGAAGCTGGCCGAGCAGCCGTGGTCGGCCGCGGCCAGCCGATCCAGCTCGCGGACCAGCTCGCCGCGCAGGGCGTCGAGGTTGGCGTCGTCCGCGTGCTCCTCGGCGGCCGCCGGCGGCGCGTGGGCCTGGCTGCCTGGCGGCTCGGTCGGGCGCCAGCTGGCAGCCGGCGCATGCGGCGAGCCGCGCCGCGATCGCTCGCGGTCGGCCACCGCCTGGAGCCTTCGGCGGATGGAGCGCGCGGTGTCGCTGGCGAGCTGCCTCGGAGCCACTACGCGAATGGTGGCGGAGCCCCAGGACGGCAACGCCGGCCGGGGTAGCCTCCCGCTCATGCGCGCGATGGTGCTCGACGCGGCCGGCACGCCCCTCCGCGCCGCGGAGCTGCCCGAGCCCCAGGCGGGCCCCGGTCAGGTGCTGATCGCGGTGGACACGTGCGGCGTCTGCCGCACGGACCTGCACGTGGTCGACGGCGAGCTGCCGCGGCCCAAGCTGCCGCTGGTGCCGGGCCATCAGATCGTCGGACGCGTGGTGGCCGCCGGTGACGGCGCCGCGCGCTACGGCGAGGGCGAGCGTGTGGGGGTGCCGTGGCTCGGCTGGACGTGCGGTGAGTGCCGCTTCTGCCGCTCGGGCCGCGAGAACCTCTGCGACCGGGCGCGCTTCACGGGCTACGACATCGACGGCGGCTACGCGGAGTACGCCGTGGCGGACGAGCGCTTCGCGTTCGCGGTTCCCGAGGGGTACCCCGACGCCCAGGCCGCGCCGCTCCTGTGCGCCGGCCTGATCGGGCACCGCGCCCTGAGCATGGCCGGCGACGGGCAGCGGCTGGGCCTGTACGGCTTCGGCGCCGCCGCGCACATCGTCTGCCAGGTGGCGCTGCACCAGGGCCGCCGGGTGTTCGCCTTCGTGCGCGCCGGCGACGACGCCGCGCGCGAGTTCGCCCTCGAGCTGGGGGCGGAGTGGGCGGGCGACGCGCTTAAGCCCGGCCCGGAGGAGCTCGACGCGGCGATCATCTTCGCCCCTGTCGGGGAGCTCGTGCCAGCGGCCCTCCGGGCCGTGTCGAAGGGCGCCCCGGTTGTGTGCGCGGGGATCCACATGAGCGACATCCCGAGCTTCCCCTACGAGCTCCTGTGGGGCGAGCGCGTCCTGCGGTCGGTGGCCAACCTGACCCGGGAGGACGGCGAGCGGTTCATGAGGCTGGCGCCGGAGGTACCGGTCCGCACCGAGGTGGAGGCGCATCCCCTCGATCGCGCCAACGAGGCGCTGGACCGCCTCCGCGCCGGGCAGGTTCGCGGCGCCGCGGTGCTCCTGACCGGTAGAACTAGGGCACACGACGAGGAGGCCGGATGAAGCTGTACGTCTGCTGGGGCACCTTCACCACCACACCGCGCCCGGGCGGCCACCCGTGCGGCAACGCCTACCGGGCCCTGCGCGAGGCGGGACACGATCCCGAGGTGATCAAGTCCCACGGCCTGGGCTACCTGCCAGAGGTCTTCAACCGCACCGAGGGGCGACAGGAGGTCAAGCGGCTGACGGGGAGCACGATGGTGCCGGTGCTGGTCACGGACGACGGCGAGGTGGTCACCGAGTCGCGGCGGATCGTGGACTGGGCGCGGGAGCACCCCGCGGTGGCCGCGGCCGCGACGGCGGGCTAGTCAGTCGGCGTCCGGCCGAGCCATCATCCGCTTCGACACCGCCAGGACCATGCGCCTGGGCACGAAGCGGTTGGGCCGGAACGCCGCGCGGACCTGCGGGCCGCCGGGCACGACGGAGCGCTTGCCGCGCTCGGCGGCCTTCAGCGCGTCCTCGGCCACGCGCTCGGGGGAGGCGAACACGATCCCGGGCATGCGGTCGGCGAAGTGGCTCGCGTCGGAGGCCTCCTGGAATCCCGAGCGGACTGGCCCCGGCAGCACCGTGGTCACGGTCACGCCCGTCCCCTGCAGCTCGCTGTGGATCGCGTCGCCCAGGAAGTCCACGTACGACTTGGCCGCGGCGTAGCTCGCGTTGTGCGGCAGCGGCTGGATGCCCGCCGTGGACGACACGTTGATCACGGCGCCGCTGTCGCGCTCCACCATCGCGGGCAGGTAGCGCGACGTCAGGTCGACAACGGCCTCGACCAGCACGCGGACCTGCTGAAGCTCGCGCTCGCGTCCGTTGGTCACGAACGGCCCGTAGATCCCGAAGCCCGCGCAGTTGACCAGCACGGCCACCTCGCGGCCGCGGCGGGCGATCTCCTCCGCCAGCGCGTCGCGCTGCGCCGCGTCGGCCAGGTCGGCGGCCACGTGGTCCGCGCGCACGCCGTGCTCGCTCGACAGCCCTTCCGCCAGCCGCTCCAGCACGTCGGCGCGGCGGGACACCAGCGTCACACCGTGTCCGCGCCGGGCCAGTCCGCGCGCGAACTGCTCGCCGATGCCCGACGAGGCTCCTGTGACCAGCGCGGTGGTGGAGTCGGAGGGCGGCGGCAGCGGCACGGCCGGGCAAGATACGCGACCGGCCGGGGTGACGGCCCGGCCGTTACGCCGAAGCTACGCCCGCCAGCGCAGCGTCCACGTGCCGCCGCCAACGACCATCTGGGGCGGACGGGTGGCCACGCTGTGGGCGTCGCGTGCCGGCTGGCGATCGCCCAGGCGGTTGCGCTCGCGGGCCAGCTCGAGCTGGACCCGGCGCTCGGCCACCTGCATGGCCAGCGACTCGTGGATGGCCTGGAGCTCGCCCACCGCCAGGATCCGCGCGCCCGCCGGGCGCCGCTCAGCGGGTGTGGCCGTGGCGACGACGGGCTCGTCGAGCACCGCCAGCTCCTGGTCGAGCTCGGCCAGCTGGCGCTCGAGTCGCGCGATGCGCGTGCGCACGTCGTGCCGGCTCTCGACCTCGTCGGCGGCCGCAGACGCGGCTCCGGGGGAGGTCGCGGGATTCTGGGCGAACAGGATGGCGGCGAGCTCGCGTGGATCGACCCCGCGGCGCGAGGCGTCCTCGGCGGTGCGCTCGGCCAGCGCCCGGAGCTCGCGCTCGTCGCGCTGGGGCTCGGCCACGAACGTGCCGCGCCCGTGCTCGGAGACGATCACTCCCTGGTCCGCCAGCCGCCCGTAGACGGCGCGTACGGTGTTCACGTTGACTCCGGCGGCGGTGGCCAGCTCGCGCAGGGCCGGCAGGCGGTCGCCGGGGGCGAGCCGTCGCGCCGCGATGGCGGCGCGCAGCTTCCAGGCGAGCTGGGTGCCGAGCGAGACGTCGCTCGAGCGGTCGACGGCGAAGTCGGGCGGGGCGGAATGTGCCATTCGACTAACAGTGTAGTCCGCGGGCCGGCGGATCTG
>JAXDIC010000382.1:0-4521 GCA_034664185.1 Thermoleophilaceae bacterium | reverse complement strand
GTCCTGCTCCTCGACGTCACGCCGCTGACCCTGGGCATCGAGACCAAGGGCGGCGTCATGACCAAGCTGATCGAGCGCAACACGACCATCCCGACACGCAAGTCGGAGGTCTTCTCGACGGCCGAGGACAACCAGCCCAGCGTCGAGGTCCACGTGCTCCAGGGCGAGCGCGAGATGGCCAACAACAACAAGTCGCTCGGCAAGTTCCAGCTGACGGGCATCCCGCCGGCGCCGCGCGGCATGCCGCAGGTCGAGGTCACGTTCGACATCGACGCCAACGGCATCCTCGCCGTGTCGGCCAAGGACCTGGGCACCGGCAAGGAGCAGAAGATCGAGATCAAGTCCGGATCCGGGCTGTCGGACGACGAGGTCCAGCGCATGGTGCAGGACGCCGAGGCTCACGCCGAGGACGACCGTCGCCAGCGCGAGCTGGTCGAGGCGCGCAACAACGCCGAGAACGCCGCTTACCAGGCGGAGCGCCAGCTGACGGAGCTCGGCGACGCCGTCGACGAGGCGTCGAAGGAGCCGATCCAGGCCGCGATCAAGGACGTTCGCGAGTCGCTCGAGTCCGATGACGTGGGCGAGCTCCAGGCCAAGACCCAGGCTCTGCAGGAGGCGTTCCACGCGGTCTCCGAGCAGATGTACGCGGCCGCGGCTCAGGCCCAGGCCGAGTCGAACCCCGCCGGCAACGGCGCGGGCGCCGACGGTGCTCCCGCCGACGCCGAGGGTGAGGTCGTGGACGCCGAGGTCGTCGACGGCGGCGAGGGTCGCTCCAAGTGACCCGTCGCACGCCCGAGGAGGAGGCGGTCCGCGAGCAGGCGGCGGCCGGCAACGGAGCAGACGATGGCGCGGCCGCCTCGGAGGCGGCCGGCGCCGCCGACGGCGAGAACGGGAAGCCCGAGCGGGAGCAGTCCGAGGCGGCGGCCGAGCAGGTCGACACCGAGGTCGTCGAGTCCGAGGCGGCGGAGCCCGAGGTCGTCCAGCCCGAGCCGGCCGACGCCGAGGTCGTAGAGCCCGAGGTGGTGGAGGCGGAGGCCGCCCCGGCCGATACCGTCGAGCCCGAGCCCGACCCCGAGCCCGACCCGCTGACGAAGGCCCAGGCCGAGCGCGACGAGTACCTCGAGCTGGCCCGTCGCAGCCAGGCCGACTTCGAGAACTACCGCAAGCGCGTCGCCAAGGACGTGGCGAGCGCGGGCGAGCGCGCGAAGATCGGGCTGGTGCGGGACCTCCTGCCGGTGGTCGACAACCTGGAGCGCGCGCTGGCGTCGGCCGAGAACGGCGACGCGGGCGTGGCGCAGGGGGTCGGGCTCGTGCTGACCGACCTCCAGGGGGTCCTGACCCGGGAGGGCGTGGTGGCGCTCGAGCCCACCGGCGACGCGTTCGACCCCACCGTGCACGAGGCGCTGTCCACGCGGGAGCAGGAGGGCGCCGAGCCGGGCATCGTCCTGGACGTGGTCGAGAAGGGCTACCGGATGAGCGACACCGTCATCCGACCGGCCCGCGTGGTGGTCTCTGCGTGAGGAGCAACTGACCATGCCCGCGGTCCAGGACCCATACAAGGTCCTCGGCGTCGACAAGAAGGCGTCCGAGGACGAGATCAAGAAGGCGTACCGCAAACTCGCGCGCCAGTACCACCCCGATCGCAACCCGGGCGACAGCACGGCCGAGGAGCGGTTCAAGGAGATCCAGCAGGCCAACGCGATCCTGTCCGATCCCAGCAAGCGCAAGGAGTACGACTCGGGCGGCGGGATCTTCGGCGGGTTCGACCCTGGGGCGTTCCGCACGGGCACGGGCACCGGCGGCCTGGGCGGGATCGGCGACATCCTCTCCGACCTGTTCGGGTCAGGCGGGCCCGGGGCGGGCGGCCGGCGAGCCACCCGGCCCGAGCGCGGCCGTGACCTCGAGACCGAGGTGCACATCTCGTTCGACCAGGCGATGGAGGGCGCTCAGGTGCCCGTCACCGTTCCGGTCTCCGCACCGTGCCCGACATGCGGCGGCACCGGCGCGAAGCCCGGCACCACGCCCACCGTCTGCTCGCGCTGCCACGGCCGCGGCATCGAGTCGCAGGGCCAGGGCCTGTTCTCGATCTCCTCGCCCTGCTCCCAGTGCGGCGGCACCGGCACCGAGATCAAGGACCCGTGCCCGAGCTGCAAGGGCAGCGGCCAGACGCGTCAGGTCAAGCGCTACAAGGTCAACATCCCTGGCGGTGTGCGCGACGGCAGCCGCGTGCGCCTGGCCGGCAAGGGCGAGCCGGGCCGCCGGGGCGGCCCGCCCGGCGACCTGTACGCCATCACGCGCGTCGGCGAGTCGCCGGTCTTCAGGCGCCGCGGCGACAACCTCGAGGTCGACGTCCCGATCACCATCGTCGAGGCCATTCGCGGCGCCACCGTGGAGGTGCCCACGCTCAGCGGATCCAAGCGCATCCGCGTTCCCGCGGGCACTCAGCACGGCACCGTGCAGCGCCTGCGCGGCGAGGGCCCGCCGCGCCTGGGCGGAAAGGGTCGGGGCGACATGCACTTCCGGCTGTCGATCGACGTCCCGCGCTCGCTCAACAAGAAGCAGAAGCAGGCGGTCGACGACCTCGCCCAGGTCATGGACGGCAACCCGCGCGAGCGGCTCTTCGCCGGGAAGGGCCCGTGATGGCCACGCGAGGACGCGGAGCGCCGGACCGCACCAGCGGCGTCTACATGATCTCCGTCGCCGCCGAGCTCGCGGGCATGCACCCGCAGACGCTGCGGATCTACGAGACCCGCGGCCTGATCACCCCCGAGCGCTCGCGCGGCAACACGCGCCTGTACTCGCAGGAGGACGTCGAGCGCCTCCGCCGCATCCAGGAGCTGACCACCGAGCTGGGCATGAACCTGGCGGGTGTCGAAAAGGTCTTCGAGCTGGAGCAGGAGCTGGAGCGCATGCGCACCCGCATGGAGGCACTCCAGCGCCAGGCCGCGCGCGCGCAGGAGGAGCTCGGCAGGGAGATCGAGCGCGTGCGCAAGTCGTTCCGGCGCGAGCTGGTGCCCTACCAGGCGCCGGGGCAGGCGCTGATTCCAGCCCGCGACGCGCGCGGGCCGCGCGTGCGGATACCGATAGCGCGCTCCCAGCGGTAGGGCGCCTGGCGGCGCCGCCAGCGTCGACGGGCGCGTAGCCTTCGTCGCGCCGTGACGCGAGCTCGCAACCGGCGGGTAGGGGGCGCTTCAGCCGCGCTGGTCGTCGTCCTCCTGCTCGGACTCCTCGTCGCCGCGCGGGCCCCGGCCGCGGTGCTGCCCACGGGCCGGCCGGTTGCGCCGGCGGGGATCGTCACCGCCCTCCAGTCCTTCCCCACCGGGGCCGCCGCATCGCCCGACGGCAAGACGGTCCTGGCCATCGCGGGCCCGCCGATCCAGGGCGGAGCCCCGGCGGGGCCGAGCGGCGGCGTTGCGCTGATGGTCATCGACGCCGCCACCGGAGCGCTGCGCCAGACGCTCAACGTGGACGACGCGTTCCAGGGCGTGCTCTACGACCGCGCCGGAACCCATGCCTACGTCGCGGGCGGCGCCGGCGCCACCGTCCACGTGTTCACGGTGGCCAGCGACGGGACGCTCTCCCAGCAGTCCGACCTTCCGGCGTCCGACTTCGTCTCCGGGCTGGCGATCTCGCGGGACGGACACACCCTCTGGGCGGCGGAGCCGACGGCCAACGCGGTCGAGCGCATCGACCTGACCGGGCACGCCAAGACGCTGAAGCGGAGCGCGCCTTCACCCGACCGCCTCGCCCTGAGCTCCGATGGCAAGAGGCTGTTCGCAAGCAACTGGCGCGGGACGTGCGTGACCGCGATCCTCATCTCCTCGGCCGCGAGCGCCTGCCTGCACATGGGAGACCACCCGACCGGGGTGGCGGCGGGACCGTCGGTCCTGCTCGCGGCCGGCTCCGGGGACGCAACCCTGGGGATCGCGGATCCGGGCGGCAGCAGCGGCCGCCGCCTCAGCCTGGCCCAGGTCGGCCGCCGCACCGACGCGCCCAACGACGTGGTGCTGGCGCCCGACGGGCGCACCGCCTACGTCAGCCTCGGGGGCGACGACGCCGTGGCCGTCATGCGTCTGGCGGGCGCGCACTCGGCCGCGCTGCACGGTGCGCGAGCCAAGGCCAAGCGCCGCCGGCAGTGCTGGATTCGAGACCAGCACCTGCGCCGCCATGGGGTGCGCGCGACGCGCCACCGCAGAGCCGTCTGCGCTCGCCACCGCGGCGGCGGCCACGGCGGCAGCTCGCACGGCGGCGGCTCGTCGGGGACGCCGTCCGGCGGCGGGAGCGGCGGGAGCGGCGGGAGCGGCGGCGAGTCGTGGCAGCTGGCCGGGCTGATCCCGACGGGCTGGTATCCAACGGCGCTGGCGCTGAGCCCTGACGGCAAGATCCTGCACGTGGTCACCGCGCGCGGCCTGGGGCACAGCGCGGGGGCCACCCAGCCGTACGCGGAACCGGATCCGGCCGCCACCGCGCCGGACGGGGCGTACGCCACCGTGGGCACGCTCGAGACCGTCAAGGTGCCGA
>JAXDIC010000370.1:0-3523 GCA_034664185.1 Thermoleophilaceae bacterium | reverse complement strand
TACCAGCGGTCGTGCACGTGCTCCCGGATCAGCCGGTCATACACGTCGCGCACCCCGTCGAGCTGCTCCGGGCGCAGCGGAGACAGGCCGGCGGCCGCGGCGTTCTGGGAGACCTGATCGGGGTTGCGCGCGCCCGGGATCACCGTGCTGACGCCCGGCTGGTCGATCACCCAGCGCAGCGCGAACTGCGCCAGCGTCGATCCGGGGTCGACCAGCTCCTTGAGCTCACGCGCGGCGGCGACCCCGACCTCGTAGGGGACCCCGGCGAACGTCTCGCCGACGTCGAACGACTCCCCGTGCCGGTTGAAGTTGCGGTGATCGTCGGCCGCGAACGTCGTGTGCTCGTCGTAGCGACCGGACAGCAGGCCGGAGGCCAGCGGGACGCGGACGATGATGCCGACGCCGGCCTCCCGGGCGGCGGGCAGGACCTCCTCCAGCGGCTTGAGGCGGAAGCAGTTGAGGATGATCTGCACGCTCGCCACGTGCGGGCGCGCGATCGCCGCCAGCGCCTGCGCGCACGTCTCCACCGACACTCCGTAGGCGCGGATGCGTCCGGTCTGCACCATCTCGTCCAGCGCAGCGAACACGGCGTCGTCGGCGTAGACGCCGTCAGGCGGACAGTGCAGCTGCACCAGGTCCAGACTGTCGACGCCGAGGTTCCGGCGCGAGCGATCGTTCCAGGCCCGGAAGTTCTCCCGGTTGTAGTTCTCGGCCACCTGATCGACGCGCCGCCCCATCTTGGTGGCGACGAACACCTCGGGGTGGCGCTCGCGCAGTCCCGCGCAGAAGCGCTCGCTGCGACCGTCGCCGTACACGTCGGCGGTGTCGAAGAAGCTGACCCCCGCGCCGACGGCCGCCTCGAGCGTCTCGCGGGCGGCGTCCTCGTCCACGTTGCCCCAGTCGGCGCCGAGCTGCCAGGTGCCGAGGCCGATCACACTCACGTCCCGGCCCAGCCGCTGCATGGTGCGTGTCTCCATGACGCCGCATGCTCGCAGGTCCCGCGCGGAGGGCGCGCGTCCGGCGCGTGACCGCTGGGCCAGTCACAATGGCTGGGCGATGAGCGAGGAAGGCAGGCAGTCGGCGGCGCAGAAGATGCGCGACGCCGGCGCGCACGAGGAGGCGGTCCGGGCGTTCGAGAGCGCGTACCGCCGTCTGGAGTCCGGCCAGGACGCGATGCTGCCCAGCGCCGAGCTCGAGCCGGCCGGCGATGTGCCCGCGCTCGAAGACCTGCCGGATGTCGAGGCCGCCGACGCGTTGAAGGATGTGGCGATGGTGAAGCTCAACGGCGGTCTGGCGACCACGATGGGGCTGCAGGAGCCCAAGTCGCTCGTGGAGGCCCGCGACGGGCGCTCCTTCCTGGACATCATCGTCGGGCAGACGCTGGCGCTGCGCCGCCGCTACGGCGTACGGCTGCCGCTGGTCCTGATGAACAGTGACGCCACGCGTGACGCCACCGAGCGCGCGCTCGCCAAGTACCCCGAGATCGAGCACGAAGGGATCGCCCCGGACTTCATGCAGAGCATGATCCCCAAGCTCGACGCCGAGGCGCTGACGCCCGTGCGGTGGCCGCAGGCGCCCGCGCTGGAGTGGAGCCCGCCCGGGCACGGGGACGTGTACGGCGCGCTGCGGCGCTCCGGGATGCTCGCAGCGCTCCTGGATCAGGGCTTTCGCTACGCGATGATCTCCAACTCCGACAACCTCGGCGCGCAACTCGAGCCGCGGGTAGCGGCGCACCTGGCTGCCCACGAGATCCCGTTCCTGATGGAGGTCGTGCAGGGCACCGAGGCCGAGCGCAAGGGTGGCCATATCGCGCGCCGCAAAGACGACGGCCGGCTGGTGCTGAGGGAGACCGCCCAGACTCCGCCCGAGGACGAGGAGTCGTTCCGCGACTTCCGCCGCTGGCGCTACTACAACACCAACAACCTGTGGATCGACCTGCGGGCCCTGGATCGGGAGCTCGAGGCAGCCGAGGGCGTGCTCGAGCTGCCACTGATCGTCAACCGCAAGACGGTCGACCCGCGGGACTCCAGCTCCACGCCGGTGATCCAGCTCGAGAGCGCGATGGGCGCCGCGATCGGGAGCTTTCGCGGCGCGAGCCTGCTGCTGGTCCCGCGGACCCGGTTCGTGCCGGTCAAGACCACCGACGATCTGCTGGTCCTGCGCTCCGACGTCTACGAGCTCACCGACCAGCTCGAGGTGGAGCCCGTCCCGGAGCGGGCCGAAGACCTCCCGTTCGTCGAGCTCGACACGCGGTTCTACAAGCTGCTGGACCAGTTCGAGCAGCACTTCCCCGCAGGACCGCCGTCGCTGCGCGAGGCGCGGCGGCTGGTCGTCCACGGGGACGTGACCTTCGGGCCGGCCGTCGTGGTCCGGGGCTCGGTGGAGCTCGGCGAGGAGCAGCCGCGGCGGATCGAGGCCGGGACGGTGCTGGAGGGCACCGGCTCGTGAACGGCCCGCCGACGTCGGCTTCCGACGCGTCCGCCACCCGCACGGCGCCGATCACGATCGTGCTGGCCGACGACCACCGCATCGTCCGGGCCGGCCTGCGGCTGCTGCTCGAGGCCGAGGAGGACTTCCGGGTGGTGGCCGAGGCCGGCGACCTCGAGCTGGCCGAGCGCCGGGTCGCCGCCTATCACCCCACCGTGCTGCTGCTCGACGTCAACATGCCCGGTGGCTCCAGCGTGCCCTCGATTCCCCGGCTGCGGGCCAGCGCCCCGGAGACCCGGATCGTCGTCCTGACGATGCAGAACGACGCCGAGCTGGCCCGCGAGGCGCTGCAGGCCGGCGCCACCGGCTACGTGCTCAAGGAGTCCGCCGAGGCCGAGCTGATCCAGGCCGTCCGCCTCGCCGCCGAGGGCCGCACCTACCTGAACCCCGAGCTGGGCGCGCGGCTGGCCGCCGCCGTACCCGGTCGTGCCGGTCCGCCCGACGACCTCAGCGCGCGCGAGGTCGAGGTGCTGCGCCTGATCGCGCTCGGGCACACAAACGCCGAGATCGCCGCGCAGCTCTACCTGAGCGTGCGGACTGTGGAGTCGCACCGCGCCCACATCCAGCAAAAGACGCAACGCTCCTCGCGGGCCGAGCTGGTCTCGTACGCGCGCGACCACGGGTTGCTGTAAGGGCGGGTTTGGCGTGGTGGCCGCCCCGGATCCAAAGGACCGTCAGCGCGAATGTCCCGAGCCTCCGGCGCCGGCTATCTCGTTGCGCTTCGCCGGCCGCGTGGCCGACTTGGGCACGGGGGCGTAGATCACGGCTCCGCCGGCGGCAGCGACGGCGCTGGTCACCCTGGCCTGGAGCAGGCTGTGGTGGTAGCCCCAGGCGACCCGGGCCGTCCGGTAGCGCAGCAGCGCCTGCCAGGTCGCGGGGCCGATGACCCCGTCGGGCGTCAGTCCGTGGGCCCCCTGGAACAGCTTGACGGCCTTCTCGGTCTTGGCGCCGAAGCCGCCATCGACTCCGACCGCGTAGCCGGCCGAGATCAGGTGCTCCTGGGCCCACACCACGAGGTCACCCTGATAGCCCTTCT
>JAXDIC010000339.1:0-15329 GCA_034664185.1 Thermoleophilaceae bacterium | reverse complement strand
AGGCCGTCGTGGTCGGTCACGGCGATCGCCTGGTGCCCCTGCTCGGCCGCCGCGCCGGCCAGCTCCACCGGATGCGACGCCCCGTCCAGGAACGAGAAGGCCGTGTGGCAGTGGAGCTCTACGTAGGACATACGAACACATGTTCGCATGTCCGGACAGCCGCCTCAGGCAAGTCACGAACGCTGCTCGAACCACCCCCCTCCCGCGACGTCGCGGAACACCACGGCGTTGCGCCCGTCGCGCAGCACCAGCTCGAAGTAGCGCCGCCGCAGCGGGCGGTCGCTCCACCAGCGGTCCTCCACCACCCACTCCTCCGCCACGGCGTCGACCGGCCGGCCGGCGAGCGCGTCCGGCCGCCCCGCAGTGCCGGCCCGCACAGCGGCGGGCCGCGGCGAGCCCAGGCGGCGCACGCTCACGGTGCGTCTCCATCCGCGCGCCCCTCGGCCTGGAACGGCGCCAGCACGGCGCGGCGCTCCGGCAGCCGCGAGTCGGGATCGACCTCGAGCACCCGCAGCGCGGCGTCGGACCCCGCGGCCTGGCGCGCCTGCCCGACGGCGTCCGCGATGCGGCGGCGGCGCACGGCGGCGGGCGACTCCCCGAGCAGACGACCCTGATCGTGGGCGGGCGGACCGAACGCCTCCACCTCGAGCCCCAGGGCCTCGGCCGGGGCGGGCAGCTCGGCGAGCTTGGGCGTGAGCGCGACCAGGATCCGGCCACCCTCCGCGCTGGCCCGCCTGAGCGTTATGCGCGTGCGCCACGTGCCGCCCTCCACGAATCGCGCCGACAGGGCCAGCGCGCGCAACGTACGGCCGCGCCGCTCGCGCCGCGCCAGGAGGCGGCCGAGGAGCAGCTCGAGTGCACGCTCCAGCTGCGGACCCAGAGCGGCGTCGGGCAGGTCGATCCGCTCGCTGACCGGCTCCGGCGGGCGGCGCGCCTCGAGCGGCGTGTCGCGCCCGCTGGCCAGGTCGAGCGCCAGCCGACCGGGATGGCCGAAGCGCTGGGCGACCGCCGCGGCGGGCAGGGCGGCCAGCTCACCCAGCGTGCGGATACCCAGGCGTTCGAGCACGTCGGGCAACTCCGCGAGCTCGGGCCGCGTGCGCAGGAGTCCAGCGGGCAGCGGAGCCAGGAACGCGCGCGCAGCCCCCGCCGGCACCAAGACCGTGCCCGGAGTGGAGATCGCCAGCCCGGTGCCGGCCGCAGGTGCCGCGCGACGCCGCGGCCGGGCGTGCAGCGCCGCCGCATGGGCGCTGAAGCGGCTGGGCGCGCACCCGATGCGCGCGCCGCGGCCGACCGCCCCCCTGGCAGCTGCCAGCACCCCGTCGAGACGACCTCCGTGCAGGCCGCGCAGCCCGTCGGCCTGGAAGAACGCGATCCCCTCGCGGTCCGACTCGCAATCCGCGCCGATGCCGGCCAGCAGGTCCAGCACCCGCCTCCACGCCGAGCGGACGCCGTCCGGGTCGGGCGGCACGAGCCGCAGCTCGGGACAACGGGCCAGCGCCTCCCCCACCTTCATGCCGGCCGCCACGCCGAACGCCTCCGCCGCCGCCGACACCTCCCCGACCACCTGCCGCCGGCCCGGCTCGGGAGCGAGCGCGACCGGCTGCCCGAGCAGCGCCTGCCTGCCCTCCAGCGCCGCGAGCAGGGCGAACCGGAGGTACAGGACACACACGATCATACGAACACATGTTCGCACATGCGGGAGGCGCCCGCAATGCTCTCGCCCGGTTCCCGCAACCTCGGCGCGTCGGCGCTAAAGCGGGCCACCCCATCTGTCGATAAGCCCTCAGCCGGCGACTCGACCCGTCGCTAGCGACCCAACTCTCCAACGGAATCAAAGGACCTCACTTGCTCTCCAAGCTCACCAAGCGACTTCGCGGCGGACGCGGCTTCACGCTGATCGAGCTGCTCGTCACGATGCTCCTGATCGCGATCCTCGCGGCGATCGCCATCCCGGCCTATCTGGCTCACCAGAAGAAGGGCCACGATGCCGACGCCGAGTCGAACGCGCGCAACCTCGTGTCGAAGGTGGAGCTCTGCTACGCCACGCAGGAGGACTACTCGCAGTGCGACACGGCCGCCGAGCTGGGCAGCGACCTGAGCCTTCCCTACGGGACCAACCCGGGTGAGGTGAGCGTCGTGAGCGCGTCGAAGGGCACCTTCAAGGTGACCGGGGTGTCGACCTCCTCGAGCGACGGTTCCAACCACACGTTCTCGATCACCAAGAGCGTGTCCGGGACGAACGACCGCACCTGCACCGCCGGCGCCACGAACGACAACGGCGCCTGCCGCAACGGCAACTGGTAGCCCGCCGACCCCTGGCGGGCGCCACTAGCCGACGGTCGTCAGCTCCTTCGGGAAGCCGCTGAGCACCTCGCGGCCGGACTCGGAGACCACGACGAGGTCCTCGATCCGGACGCCGAACTCGTCCGGCACGTACACCCCGGGCTCCACCGTCACCACGTTGCCGGCCGCCAGCTCCCCCTCGCCGGCGCGCGAGAGCGTGGGCTGCTCGTGTACCTCGAGGCCCACCCCGTGGCCCAGGCCGTGCCCGAAGCGCTCGCCGTGGCCGGCCGCGGCGATCAGCTGGCGCGCGAACGCGTCGACGTCGCGGCAGGCGACCCCCGGGCGGATCTCGTCGAGCGTGGCGACCTGGGTGCGGAGCACGAGGTCGTACACCTCGGCCGCGCCGTCCGGAATGGGCCCAGTCGCGAAAGTGCGCGTGCAGTCGGAGCAGTAGCCGTCCAGCACGCAGCCCATGTCGATCACGACCAGCGTCCCGGGCTCGATCGCGTCGCCGCCGGGGCGTGCGTGCGGCAGCGACCCGTTCGGCCCGCCGGCCACGATCGAGGGAAACGACGGGTCCGACCCGCGGCGGCGCATCTCGGTCTCGAGCTCGACGGCGACGTCGCGCTCGGTGCGTCCGGCCAGGCCCATCGCGCGGGCGTGCTCGAAGATCTCGTCGGCCAGCGCCGCGGCCGCTCGGATGCGCTCCAGCTCGGAATCGTCCTTGACCTTGCGAAGGTCCTCGACGAGGCGGCCGGCGGCCACCAGCTCGACGTCATCGCCGGCATAGCCGCGGAGGCGCTCGTGCTGGCGGACGGTCAGGTGGGCGTCCTCGAACGCCACCCGACCCGACATGCGCTCGGCCACGTCCTCCAGCAGGTCCTGACGCCCCTGTTCGCGATCGAAGGCGTCGCCGACCTCGCGGCGCGCCTGTGTGACGTAGCGGAAGTCGGTGAAGAACAGGCGAAGGCCGGGGCCGACCAGGCAAAGGGCGTTGCTGCCCGTGAAACCGGTCAGGTAGCGCACGTTGACGAGGTTGGTCACGAGCAGCGCGTCCAGGTCGCGCTCGCGCATGAGCGCCTCGAGCCGGTCAGCGCGGGTCACGGGTTGGCCCCGAGGGCGTCGCGCAGGAGCTCCAGGGCCTCCCGGTAGCCCTCCACGCCCTTGCCCTGCACCGACCCGACGCAGAGGTCGCGGATGACCGAGTGGCGGCGCCACTCCTCGCGCTGGTCGACCGCCGACAGATGGACCTCCACCGCCGGCAGCCCGCACAGCTCCAGTGCGTCGCGGACGGCGTAGGAGTAGTGGGTCCACGCCCCCGGGTTGAGCACCAGCCCGTCGACCGTGCCGGCCGCCTCGTGCAGCGACTCGCAGAACTCGCCCTCGTGGTTGGTCTGGGAGAACGCGGGCTCGAGCCCCAGGTCGATCGCGAACCGGCGCACGCGCACCTCCAGCTCGGTGAGGCTGATCCTCGGGTAGTGCTCCGGGTCGCGGCGCCCCAGCTGATCGAGGTTGACGCCGTGCAGCACCTCAACGCGATTCCTCACGGCGAACAGACCTCCGCCACCGCGGCGCGCAGCTCGTCCTTGGCGACGTCGTGCCCGGGCGTAACGAGACCCGGTGCCTCGACCAGCACGAACGGGACCCGGTCCCCGCGCCGCTTCTTGTCGCGACCGACGAGCTCGACCACGGCGTCCGGCTCCACGCCCTCCGCGCGGCCCGGCAGTCCGCGCGCGGCGAACAGCTCGCCCACCTCGGCCCGGAGGGGCTCGCGGCCGGATAGCCGCAGCGCGCAGAGCAATCCCAGGGCGACCGCCTCGCCGTGGCGGTAGCGCGTGTACCCCGTGGCGGCCTCGATCGCGTGGCCCACGGTGTGCCCGAGGTTGAGGACCTGCCGGCGGCCCTCGTCGCGCTCGTCCTCGGCCACCACGGCGAGCTTGGTGCGCAGGCAGCCCAGCACCAGCGCCGCGTCGGGGTCGCGCCCCTCGCGCACGCGCGACCACAGCTCGCCGCCCGCGATCAGCGCGGTCTTGACCACCTCGGCGTAGCCGGCCGCGCGTTCCTCGGCCGGCAGCGTCTCGAGCGCCGCGGGATCGACCAGCACCGCCGCTGGCTGGCGGTAGGCGCCAACGTAGTTCTTGCCCTCGGGTAGGTCCACCCCGGTCTTCCCGCCGTAGGCGGAGTCGACCTGGCCCACCAGCGTGGTGGGCACCTGCACGTGGCGGATCCCGCGCTGATACACGGCCGCGCAGAAGCCGCCCAGGTCCCCCACCACGCCGCCGCCAACGGCCGCCAGCAGGTCGTCGTGGCCGACCCCGGCCTGGGCCATCGCGCGAACCACGTCCTCGGCCCGCGAAAGGGTCTTCTCGCTCTCGCCGGGCGCGATCTGGAAGGCCCAGTCGGAGCGCACGCTGTGGAGGCGGGCGACGTTCGAGTCGCTGAGCGCGAAGCGACGGCCCTCGGCGGGCGGGAAGAAGCCGTGCTCCAGCAGGCCGCGGCCGAGAAAGACCGGATACTCGCCCGAGCGGGCCGAGGCCCACACCAGCCGCGTGTCGGGCGGGGCCTGGCCCAGCGCGAGCAGGGCGGGCAGCGCGCGCACGGGCACGCCGCGGTCCGCGGACGGGACCGTCGCGTCGGCCACCGACTCGTAGAGCGCACGGCGGTCGGCGTGGAGGGCGTCGAAGCGCCCGCGGTCGCGAGCCAGCGGACGGCCCTTGCCGGATGCCCGCCGCCACGCCGCGTCGGTCCCCACCTCGAGGTGGACCACCACGTGCGGCGCCAGTGCGTCGCGCACGCGTGACGACCCCAGGGCGCCTCCACCGAGCGCCAGCACGCGCAGGTCCGAGCGACCCAGCAGCTCCACGACGAGCTCCTCCTCGCGCCGGCGGAACTCGGCTTCGCCCTCGCGATCGAAGAACACCTCGATCGGCTCCCCCAGCACCCGCTCCAGCTCGTGGTCGGAGTCGACCGGTCGCTGACCGATGGCGGCCCCCACCGAGCGAGCGGCGCTGGACTTGCCCGCGCCCATGAAGCCCACGAACACCAGCGCGCGCCCGGGCCCAAGCCCGGCCGGCTGGCCCGCGGCATGCCCCGCCGGCGCTACCGCCTCCATTCGATCCGCTCCAGGTAGGCGCGCAGCGCGGCGACGGCGTCGTCGATGTGGTCGCCGCCGAACTTCTCGCGGCAGGCCGACGCCAGCACGAGCGCAACCATCGCCTCCCCCACGACGGCCGCGGCCGGCACGGTGCACGAGTCCGTGCGCTCGCGCAACGCCTGCGCCGGCTCCTTGGTGACGATGTCCACCGAGCGCAGCGGCTTGGTCAGGGTCGGCAGCGGCTTCATGGCCGCGCGCACGACGACGGGGTCCCCCGTGGTCATGCCGCCCTCCACGCCCCCGGCCCGGTTGGTCTCGCGGTGGTACCCGGCCTCCTCGGACCAGAAGATCTCGTCGTGCGCCTGCGATCCCGGCAGGGGCGCCAGCTCGAACCCCTCGCCGATCCCGACCCCCTTCATCGCCTGGATCGACATGATGGCCTGTGCCAGCTTCCCGTCGATCTTGGTGTCCCACGACACGTGCGAGCCCAGCCCCGGGGGCGCGCCGAACGCGATCACCTCGTAGACGCCGCCCAGCGACTCGTTGGCCTTCCGCGCGGCATCGATCGCAGCCACCATCGCGTCGCTCGCGCCGGCGTCCAGGCAGCGGACCGGCGACTCGTCGACGCAGTCGAAGTCGGCCGCTTCGAGGCGGTCGCGGCGCGGTGCCTCGACCGACCCGATGGAGAGCACGTGGCTACGCACCTCCACGCCCATCGACCGCAGGAATGCCTTGGCCAGCGCGCCGCAGGCGACCCGCGCGGCGGTCTCACGCGCGCTGGCCCGCTCCAGCACGTTGCGGACGTCGGTGAAGCCGAACTTCTGGATCCCGGCCAGGTCCGCGTGCCCGGGTCGCGGGAGGTGCACCTCCGCCACCTCCGCGTCGACGGGCCACGGATTCATCCGCTCTTCCCAGTTCGAGTAGTCGCGGTTGACAATGCGAATCGCAACCGGGCTGCCCAGGGTACGACCGTGCCTGATACCCGCGCTGACCTCCGCGCGGTCGGTCTCGATCTTCATCCGCCCGCCGCGGCCGTGCCCCAGCTGGCGGCGGGCAAGATCGCGGTCCAGGTCGTCGGGAGTCAGCTCGAGACCGGCGGGCAGGCCCTCGAGCACGGCCACCAGACCGGGGCCGTGCGACTCCCCGGCGGTGGTGAAACGCAGCGACATCGCCATCAAACCCTAGCCGCCGCTCCCGCCGGCTCGGGCCCCGAACGCCCGGCCAAAGAGGTAACCTGCACCCACCGTGGCCGGCTTCATCGTCTTCTTCCTCGCCGGGTTCGTGTTCGGCTACGCCGCGCCTGGCCGTGCCGCGATCATCCCCGTGATCATCCCGATCCTGATCGGGCTGTACACCGGGCTCACCCAGGGCTTCGACAGCCACATCATCATCCTCACGATCCTCGGCATCGTGGTCACGATCATCGCCATGCTGCTCGGCCGCATGCTGCTGTACCGGCTCGAGGGACGACCGGCACGCTCCTAGCACGCGTGCTCCGAAGGGGCGAGGGCCCGCACGGTGGCGGACCCTCGGGCTGGCTGGTGGATCGGGAGAGAAGCTTCTAGGGCCCGACGACGCCGATCGCGGGCAGCGAGAGCAGCGTGGCCACGGCCTTGGCCTTGCGGGCGGCCTTGGCCTTCTGCGCCTTGGAGAGCCGCTTGGCACCCGACTTGGGCTTTCCCTTGTCGGGCGTCGTGTTGCCGACCGCCTCGCTCTGGCTGATCGACTTCACGTGCAGGCCGGTCAGCTTGAGCGTGTACTCGATCGTCCCGTTCTGCGCCGAGAGGGTCTCCTCGTTGTGAGCGTCGTCCTTCTTCAGGTAGAGGAAGCGGCAGTTGTCGGGGCTGGGCAGGCAGTCGCCCTCGCCGTCCGCCCGGAAGGCGGGGTCGGGGAGGAAGAACACCGCGGTGTTGCCGGACTTCACGCCGTAGAAGGAGATGACGGGGTGGGTGCCGTCCGGCAGCACGTCGAGCTCCTTGACGCTCTTGTAGGTCTTCTCAGAGCCGCGCTTGCCGAAGCGCAGGTCGGCGGTGTAGGTGAAGAAGTGGACGCTGGGGGTGACCGTCGAGCCGGCCGGAGTCGTCGCGCCGCTGCCGCTGGATCCGCTGGAGGCGGCCGATCCGCCCGCCGAGGCGCCGGCGCTGTTGGCCGACGCGACCGCGCTGGCCACGGAGTTGCCGAGCGTGGTCGTGCTGGCGCCGCCACCGGCCGCGCCGCCGCTGCCGCCCACGGCCTTGAAGGGGTTCTTCTCCTTGAAGACGTTCAGATGCGAGTTGGCGACCGAGCTGCTGTCGAGCGTGACCACCGGCAGCTTCTGGCCGCCGGTCTGCGCCGCCCCGAGGGCCGGCGGCGTGGTCGACGCCGGCTTGAAGAGCAGCACGGGCACGGCGATGGTGGCCGCCAGGAGGGCGACCGCGATCGGCCACAGCCGCTTGGCGCGAAGGTCCTGCCAGAGATCGAGCAAGAAAGTGGTCATGGGGTCGCCGTTGCCGTCGGGGTCGAGGGGGTGGTCGAGGTGCCCGTGCCAGACGGCTGCGACGGGTTGGCGCCCGTGGCGGACGCGGGTCCGCTCGAGGATGCGCCGGCCGCCGCGCCCTGGCTGGGCGGGCTGAGGTAGATCGTCGCGGTGACGTCGGCCTGGAGCGTCTTGCTGCCGGCTCCGGCGGCGCCGTCGCTGTTCTTGAAGTCGAAGCTCTCGATCGTGAGCAGACGGCCGCGGACCACGATCTGGTCGTTGACCACCCGCACGAAGCGCTTCATGCGGTGGAAGAAGTCGGCCAGGCTGAAGAAGGTGCCGTCCAGCGTGAAGGTGAGGGGCACGCTCTGCAGACCGGGCGGGGACGGCGTCGTGCCGGCACCCGCGCTGGGCGTCACACCGGGCGTGGCGTTGGACTTGTTGGCCTGAGCCTGGTTGGTGTTGTTCGCCGCCGTGACTCCGGTGCCGGCCTTCTGAGCCTGCTTGCCGGGGAAGCTCTGAGCCGGGGGCGCGCCGGGGGCGGCGGGGTTGTTGCCTCCACCGGGAGCGCTCGTGGTCGGGGCGGTGCTGCTGGCACCGGCGCCCGCGGAGGAGCTTCCGGCGTCCGTGGCGACCCCGGGCTTGAGGTCGTTGATCGTGATCCCGGTGCCGCGAGCGGCCCGGTCCAGCTGGACCAGGAGGCTGGGCATGTCGACGGTCGTCGGAACGGCCTTGCCGAGCCGGATGACCGTGGCGTAGTCGCTCGCGAAGCTCGCCTTCGCCGTGTTGAGCGAAGCGACCTGCTGCTCCGCCGTGTCACGAGCGCTCTGAGCCTTGGTCAGCTCGGCGGACACCTTGTCCGACTGGGCGCGCTTGGGGGCGAGCACCATGAACCAGTACCCGACGATCACGACGAGCGGCAGAAGGATGAACATGATCTTGCGGTCGCGTGCGGTGATCACGCTCCACCTCCCAGCGAGTTCGGGACCGCCTGCGTGCCCTGAGCCGAGCCGGCGGTCGTGTCGAAGGTGACGGTCGCGTCCCACTTGTCGTTCGGGGTGCCGTGGGTGTCGCCGCAGTCCGTGCCGCTGCCGCCCGAGCCCGCGGCCGCACCGGCGGCCGGGGTGGTCGTGCTGGCGGTCTGCGCGGGACGGGTGATGTCGTTGAGCTGCACGTCCGTGGCGCCGGAGAGCTCACGCAGGCGCACCAGCGTGGTCGCGACGTCCGCCTGTCCCGGCGCGCAGCCGGTCAGCTCGACCTTCGGGCCGGTCGCGGCCGTGGAGCTGCTGCCGCCCGAAGGCTGGCTCGGCGCCGCTCCGCCGCTGCCGCCCGCGGAGATCTGGCCGCTGGCCGAAGCGCTGGCGGTGAGGAGCCACACGTTGTTCGGAAGCACCCGCGCGAGACCGCGCGTGAGCCGCTCCCAGTCGATCCTGTTCTGAGCGAGGTCCTTGACGGACTGCACGCGCTCGGTCTTGACCTTGCTGAAGTCTCCGTAGGAGCTGAGGCTGGACGCGCGGGCCTGGGCCTGCGCGGTCTCGGCCTTGGCGCGTGCAACCTGGCTCTTCCGCGTGTTGATCCCGTTGACGGTCAGCACGTAGAAGACGAGCAGGACGAGGATCGCGGCCATGATGCCGACGACCACGTAGGCGCTGCCCTGCTGTCCGCCGGTGGCGGTACGCGGGCGATGCTTGGTGGGTAGGAGGTTGACGGGGTTCACGCCGCCGCCCCCATGGCAAGGCCGGCCGCCACGGTGTGACGGCAGGGATCCTCGCCGGCGGGCATCGTGCCCGTCTGGAGGCGACCAAGAGGCTCGGCGATGCTGACCGGAACCTCGATCAGGCCACTCAGCTCGTCGGACAGTCCGGCGCGGCGCGAGCCGGGGCCGGACAGGACGATCTCGCCCACCCAGCGCGCCTCGGGCTGCGCCATGTAGTAGTCGATCGAAAGACGGATCTCCTCGGCCAGGGCCGCCGCGACGTTGTCGTCGTCGGAGTCCCACTGGGTCGAGAGCGGACGGGTGAAGAGGCAGCTCGTACCGACCGCGATCGCCAGGTTGGTGACTCCGCCCAGGTGGCAGAAGACGCGCGCGGTCTCGGTCGAGTCGGACGGCACGGCCAGCGTGCGGACCAGAGCGAAGGCGTTCAGGTCGATCCCCTCGGGGCGCAGGCCGGCGTTGCGGACGGCCTCGACCAGGCGGGTGATCATCGACTCGCGGGCGGCCACGACCACGACGCGGAGGCGGGCCGAGCCCTCGGGGGTCACGGCCTCACCCACGACCTGGTGGTCGAGCACGACCTCGTCGAGCGGCATGGCGATCGTCTCGGACGCCTGGAAGCGAACCGCGGCGGCGCGCTCCTTCTCGTCCTCGATCTTGGGGATCTCCAGCTGGCGCACCACGATCTGCTGGTTGGCGATGCCGAGGCGCACCCGCTTGGGCAGGCCGTTCGCCTTGAAGAACTCGCGCAGGGCGTCCGTGAGGGCGGTGACGTCCGTCACCTCGCCGTCGCTGATCACCCCGGGCGCCAGGTCGACGCTCGCGGCACGGGAGACACCGTCGGCCGACGTCTGCACGGCGGCGATGAACGCGCCGTCCAGGTCGAGGCCGACCGATCCGCGATTGTAATTCTTGCTAAGAGAAAAGGCCATCTGAGTTCCTAACACGATATCGACCGTTTTGGAGAGTCCTTTAGGCCCGGAGGAGCGTCCGGCGCCTAGAGGTAGTGGTGGATGTAGAGGTGCACGAGCTGCGGCCCGACGAGCATGGCCGCGAACGCGCCGAGTGCCAGGAACGGCGCGAACGGCACGCCCTTCTTGCGTCCGGCGGCGCCGTGGCGCAGAAGCACGCCCACGCCGACGACGGAGCCGCTCAGGAACGCGATGAGCAGCGCCGGGGCCACCGAGGCCCCGAGGTACAGGCCCATGACTCCGGCGAGCTTCACGTCGCCCATGCCCATCCCGGCGGGATGGATCAGGGCGGCGACCAGCAGGAAGGTGAAGGCCGCGGCGCCCGCGATCAGCAGCTCGGGGAGCATCGCGGTGCGGACGAGCGCGCTGGCGCCCACGCCCCACACCGCCATCGGCAGCAGGATCTTGTTGGGCACGATCCGGTGCTCGAGGTCGATCCCGGCGACGGCGATCAGCATCGCGGCGAAGGGCAGCTTCACCGCGAGGTCGTCGTTCAGGCCGTTGACCAGCACGACCGCGCCGAACACGACCGCTGTGACCACCTCGACCAGCGGATAGCGCGCCGAGATCCGGGTCGAGCAGGTTCGGCAGCGCCCTCGCAGGAGGAGCCACGAGAAGAGCGGGATGTTGTCCCAGGGCTTGATCGCCTGGTTGCAACCGGGGCAATGCGAAGCGGGGCTCATCAGCGACTCTCCGCGCGGCATGCGGTAGGCCACCACGTTGAGGAACGAGCCGATGATCAGTCCGAAGGGGGCTGCGAACGCTAGTTCCATCGTGTGGGTGAAGGGCCTCTGGAGAGAAGTTCGCCCTGCGGCCGGGGCCGCGGGCGGATCGGGAGGGGATCAGGGATCTGATCGGCGCCCGGCGAGCGGGACTTGAGGGCCGCCAGGGGCCTCAGCGCGGCGGAACCTGCTCCGTGAAGCGGATCACCTTCCACGCCGCCTGCAGCGGGCTGAGGAAGTAGGGAGGGTTGACGAACTTGAGGCGGTCGTTGTACGCGTAGTGCTTGAGGTAGCCGGTGGCGATCACGGCGCCCCCGGTGCCCACCGGCCCTCGGAACCTCTGCGCTATCGCGCCGGTGACCGTCAGCGTGCCCAGCGGGGCGCCGCAGAAGTAGTTGTCCACGATCAGCGAATGCTGCAGGCTGAGGATCGCGGCGTCGATCGTGATGTCGCGCGGCGAGTTGGCGGCGTTGGTGCAGGTGTTGCCGTTGCGGTTCGTGACCGGGTGGTAGATCCGCGCGAAGTTGTTGGGCACGATGCCCAGCACGGCGGTGCCGGTGGCCCTCACGTCGCCGGTCACGATCACGTCGTTCTCGCTGCCCAGCGTCAGGCTCTTGTCCGAGCTGCCGGACACGAAGAGGTTGGCGCAGCCGGGCGGGTCGTTGTAGTTCTGATAGAGGCTGTAGCTGGTGCCGCAGGCGCCGTTCTGCACGTAGACCACGCCGTTGCTGGGCATCGGCATGCTCGTGGCGTTCAGGCCCATGGTCGCGTTGGTGACGATCATCTTCGAGCCCTGCAGCTGGATCGTGGTGGTGCCGGTGAAGAGGTACGCCGGGGCGGCGATTCCCTTCAGCGCACTGTTGGAAGCGGGCATCGCCAGCACCGGCGCTCCGGCCTTCCAGGTCCCGACGAAGTTCGGAGCGCCACCGCATCCGCCGTTCGACCAGCCAGGGGCCGGGGCGGAGACCTCGATCGAGTCGGCCGCGCTGCGCCCGAAGGTCGGCGAGCCGCATGTGACGATGTCGTCGTTGGTGTGCAGCGGCCCTTCGATCTTGTCGCCGGAGGCGAAGACGATGGTTGAGCAGGGCGGCTCGGGCCGGCCCGCGCGGCGGTACTGGGCGCACTGTCCGCTCGGCACCGCGTTCGCGACCGGATCCATGGTCTCGTAGTCGGTGAAGTACAGGAAGTCGAGGAACGACGTCCGGCGGAAGGTCGACACGATGCTCCGCTTCGTACCGCGTACGCGTCCCGTCGAGCGAATCTGGAAGGTGCCCTGGCCCTGGTTGAGCATGGACAGCTCGGGCTTGGTCGGATCGCAGGTCGCGTAGCCGTTGGCGGGCAGCAGCTCGACCGTGTACTCGCCCTCGGTGCCTGGCACCGACCGCCAGATGCGGGGGTCGTTCCCGCTCCCGTTCCACGGCTGGTTGATCGGGTTCGGCTGGCCCGGGCCCGGCGCCGGCACGTTCGTGCAGTTGGTCCAGTACGCGTTGTCCTGGGCCAGGTGGAAGGCGTAGTAGTCCGCGCCGGCCTCCGCCGCGCTGTACGCCTGCTTGCGATCCTGGTCGCCGCCGGACAGCGCGACGTCGCCGTTGGCGGCGTCGTACGCCGCGATGCTCAGGAGCGAGCCCACCAGCAGCAGCATCAGCAGGACGAACATCGAGAAGCCGGACTCGTCGCGCAGGCGACGCCGCGCGGCGCGGACGCAATCGGTCATGAGTCGTGTGGGGCTCACTCGCACGGTGGGAGCTCCGGGCCGGACTGGCCGTTGGGGTCCGCGGTGCGCGAGAAGACCTCGTCCTGAAGGACCGTCGACTCCACCGAGTTGGGCTTGCCGCTGGGCTGCGCCTTGAACTGGATCGTCACCCGCACCGTGCGCAGCGCGTCAGCGGCCGAGAGCGGCGTGGGCAGGCTCACCGTGGGCGCGACCGTGCCGGACGAGGTCCACGCGTAGTACGCGAACACCGGCGCGCCGCCCACCGTGGCCGCGTCTGCCAGGAGGGTGCGCGTGCTGGTGGGCGTGGCCGGATACGACATGTCGGGCGGCGTGCCGGTACCGGCGTAGTCGTACTCGGTGATCTTGCGCGTGGTGGGGTCGTAGGCGATCGTGTGGCGCGCGGGCAGATACGCACCGCTGCCGGTGTAGCTGTAGAAGGTGATCGAGTTGTCCTGACCGTCCGTGATCGCGGCCGTCCCCGCCTTGAGGCACACCTGGGAGTGCAGCTGCCTGGTGATCTCGTCCATGGCGAGCCGGCCCCGCTGCGTGGCGTCCACGCGGTCGGTCACCTTCACGGCCTGCGTCCCGGAGGCGTCGATCAATCCGAATGCCGCCAGGATCAGGATCATTCCCACCGAGATCGCCAGCAGCATCTCGGTCAGCGTGAAGCCGCGCTCGCCCCTGGCCGCGCGGAGGAGTCGCCGTACCGCGGTCACTTGCACACCGACCCCACGCCCGACGTGGGGACCGCGAGCGCCACGGCCGCCGTTCCGGCCGGGCTCGTGTTGGCGATGTTGGCCTTGGTCACGCTGCGGGTGGCGTCGTCCGCGCAGGCCGTGTACGTGCCGAAGGGCAGGCCGGGGCTGGGCAGCAGGCCGGCCGCCGTGGTCGACTCGACCCAGCTCTCGGTACAGCCCGCGCCCGTGGCCCGGATGATCACGTGCGCTCCCCCCAGCCCGAGACCCGCTCGGGTCACGGCCAGGTTGAGGGCGGGCGCGCGGACGGTCACCGCGCGGGCCGCGCCCGGCGCGGTCGTGACGTAGCCCGGGTACTTCGACCAGTAGGCGGGGTCGTAGGTCGTGGGATCCGCCGACGCACAGCTGCCGGCGTAGACGCCGTAGCCGGTCGTGAACGGGAACAGGTTCGAGGCCGTGATCACCGACTGCAGCACTCCCGGAGCGGTGGTGCGCGTGCCCGGCACGGGCAGGCCGGGGTTTGCGACGGTGATCGACTGGGCCTGCGCCGGCGTCGCGGCGGCCGCCCCGACCTTCGTATCGAAGCCCACCGTGATCTGGGCCGCGGCGGCGTAACGGTCGGTCAGCGTGGTCGTGGTCCCCGACGTCACCGACGCGTTCAAGACGACGTTGCTGTTACCAGCCGGGTCGACCCAGCCGGTCTGGCCGAACGAAGCCTGGTAGTTGCCGGCGGCGATGTACCCGAAGAAGGCGCATCCCTCCGCGTTGGTCGCCAGGCTCGTGCCCGTCGGAGCGAGCCCCACCGGGATCCCCTTCAGCGGCTTGTCGGCCTCGTCCATCAGTTGCACGACGAGGTTGCCCCGGTTCGGGCCGAGCCCGCCGGGCGGGGGCGCCACGACGCTGCCCATCACCACCGGCCGCACCGCGCCCTGTGCTGGCCAGGTCACGGTCGAGGTGATCCGCAGGTAGTCGGCCTGGCTGGAGTTGTTGGTGCAGCTCTCGGTGCCGCTCTTGTCGGCAACCCAGGCGGCGCTTGAGCGGACGGTGTAGGAGACCTTTGCGACGGTCACCGTGCGCGTGGCGTTGTAGTTCGTCAGGTCGGTGGCCTTGAAGGCACGCATCCGCTCCTGGTCCTGCTCGGCCAGGTCAGCGGCGACGGCCCGCGAGCGGTTGTTCGCGGAGACCGCCCCGGTGCGGTCGATGGTCGCGAAGATCCCCAGCGCGATGACCGCGAGGAGGGCCGTGCTGACGATCACCTCGATCAGCCCAAATCCGGCTTCCCCGCGAACGCCTGTCTCGGTGGGAGCAAACATCAGGATCTGGTCGTCGCTTTCTCGTCTTAGCTGGCACCGACTTGCCCTGACCTGGACGAAAGGACAATGCCGGTTGGAGGGGGCCTAAGAAAGAGGGAGGCGGGCCCGAAGGCCCGCCTCCCGAAACTGCCCGATAAGCCTTCGGCTTACCAGTTACCGCTGGACGGGCAGCCGCCCGAACCGGTCGGCGTGCAGGAGCGCGTGGAAGCGCCGCCCAGGCTCGCCTTGGTGATGTCGAACTTGTGAGCACCACCGCTCGAGGCCTTCGAGACAGCCTCGACCGTGTACGACGTCGCCGTCGCGCCGGCCTTGACCGACACCTGGCCACCGCTGGTCCCGTAGTCGAGACCGGTGTTCGGCAGCTCAGC
>JAXDIC010000327.1:0-9213 GCA_034664185.1 Thermoleophilaceae bacterium | reverse complement strand
TTCGGCATCTTCATCGCCGCCAAGTCCAAGGCGATCGAGAGCTTCTCGTACTGGCAGAGCGGCCTGCTCACGCCCATGCTCCTCGTGGCCGGCACCTTCTTCCCGCTCGACAAGCTGCCCACGTGGGCGCAGGTGCTGGGCAACTTCAACCCGCTGTTCCACTGCGTCCAGCTGGTCCGGCACGCCGTGTTTGGCTTCAGGGGCTGGGAGGACGTGGGGCACCTGGCGTTCCTGGTCGTGTTCGCGCTCGTGTCGTGGCGCCTGGCGATCCGCTTCATGGAGCGCAAGCTGATCCTCTGAGACACTTCAGCGGTGCGCCGTGGCAGGTCAGTCGTCGTCCTCTGGCTGGCCGCCTGGTCGGTCGCCTCGCCCGCGCTCGCGGCGGACGGCGACGTCTACCAGGCGTGGGTCGCTCACGACTCTGACTTCTGCGCGCTGGGAAAGAAGACCCGCACGCAGACGAAAACCTGGAGCCACTCGCGCTCCAAGAAGAACGAGAATCACCTGCTGGCGACGCTGGCGTCCACCCGCGATCTGATCAAGCAGGTGATCGGCGACGTCGACGCTCAGACCCCGTCCAGTCAGGACGGCACGCGAGCCAAGACGCTCGTGCAGCGGTCGAACCGGAACTTCGACGCGTCGATCCACGAGCTCGCTCGCGCCGTGCGGGCGGCCACGTCCCACCCGGGATCGAGCGGCTCCAAGGCGCACGCGCACGCCGCCGGTCGCGATTCCGACAAGGCGACGAAGGACGAGCACAGCGCGCGCAAGGCCTTCACGAAGGCGGGCGTGGCGATCAAGAAGAACCCGGACGCCTGCGCGTCGCAGTAGCCGCCCATCAAACGCCGGTCTAGGATGCCCGCCATGGCGATCGTGCGACTCCGCGGCCCCCTGAAGCGACTGGCGGGTGACAGCTCCGAGGTTCCCGTCGAGGGAGCCACGGTGGCCGAGCTGCTGCTCGCCCTCGAGCGGGAGCACCCGTCCACGGACGGCTGGGTGCTGGACGAGCGCGGGCTGATCCGGCGCCACATCAACGTATTCGTGAACGGCGAGCGCGGCGACGAGGCCACGGCGGTGGGCGCCGACGACCTGGTCGACGTCCTGCCGGCGATCTCGGGAGGATGACGCGATGACCGAGCTGCTCGTAGGCACGCGCAAGGGCCTGTTCGCGCTCCAGGGCGACCCGGGCGGGCCGTTCGACGTGTCCGCGCGCGCATTCGCGGGCGAGTTGGTCGAGCACGCCATGCGCGACCCGCGAACCGGCCGCGTGCTGGCGTCGGTGACCTCGCCCTTCTATGGACCGAAGATCTGGTACGCGGACGATCCCGCGGGCGAGTGGGAGCAGGCGAGCGGCGTGGCGCTGCCCGAGGGAGGCGAGGCCGCGCTGGAGCGCATCTGGGTGATCGTTGCCGGGGAGGCCGACGGGACCCTGTACGCGGGCGGCGATCCCGGGGTCCTGTTCGAGAGCCGTGACGGCGGAACGAGCTGGGAGCTCAACCGCGGCCTCTGGGAGCACCCCAGCAGGAAGTTCTGGCAGCCGGGCGGCGCCGGCCTGTGCCTGCACTCGATCGCGACGTGGCCGGGCGAGCCCGACCGGCTGGCGGTGGGGATCTCGGCCGCCGGCGTGTGGCTGACCGACGACGGCGGCGCGACGTGGCGCAGCGGCATCGAGGGGCTGGTCGCTCGCTACGTGCCCGAGGAGGCTCCGCCCGAGCAGATCGGCCTGTGCGTGCATCGCGTGCACCGCGCCCCCACGCGGCCCGAGCGCCTGTTCATGCAGTTCCACGGCGGCGTCTACCGCTCGGACGACGGCGCGGAGACGTGGACGGACATCGGCGCCGGCCTGCCGTCCGACTTCGGCTTTCCGCTGGCGATCGACCCGGCCGATCCAGACAGCGCCTACGTGGTCCCGCTGACCGCGGACACCGACCGCGTGACTCCCGACAGCCGCGTCCGCGTCTACGAGACGCGCGACGCCGGGGCCAGCTGGGCGCCTCGCGGCGACGGCCTGCCGCAGGAGCACGCCTACCTGACGATCCTGCGCGAGGCGTTCGACTGGGCGGGCGCGGGCCAGTCGCTGGAGCTGTACTTCGGAGCCACGTCGGGGGACGTGTTCGGGTCCGGTGACGCCGGCGCCAGCTGGGGGTCGGTGGCTACTCGGCTGCCGCCCGTGCTCTCCGTAGCCGCGCTCTGATCGCGTCCACGCCGGCTACCGCCGCCGACGCCACGCCCCCCACACGGGGCCGAGGACGATGGTGGTCATGAACGCGACGCCGAGCAGTGACGTGGCGCCGCCCAGGAAGTCGCTCCAACTGGGGCACGACACTCCGCAGTCCAGGGAGGTGGTCAGGGCGATCGAGAGGAAGGCCGCTCCCAGGAACGGCGGCACGAACGACAAGCCGACCGTCGCGACGCCGCCCACCGACGTTGCCGAGGCGAGGTGAGCGGCCACCAGGAGCACGGCCACGATCGCCACGGGTGCGGGCAGCTCGAGGAGCCTGGTGTCCGCGACAGCGAGCCCGGCGGCGAGGACGTGCAGGCAGACCGCGATCCACCATCTCCGTCGCGGTGCCGCGATGCTCAGCGCCTGTCTCGTCGCCACCTCGCTACCCCTCTTTCCACTCCATGCGCATACATACACTGCCGGCATGGCAGCGTTGCCGCCTCGCCCAGGGCCACGCCCCCGGACGACGCCCACCAATCCCCACACCCAGCTCGACCAGCAGCCGGGCGAACCGCGCCTCCAGGAGGAGCTGGCCCGCCGCGTCTTCGCGCTGCCGGGCGTGGAGGAAGAGCCCAGCGGGATCTCGGTGCCGGGCGCCCGGGCCCTGGTCCTGGCCGCCGACCAGCCCGCGGGGCCGCCGGAGGCGTTCCTCATAGGGCGCGAGTTCGCCCACCTCCACCCCACGCCCGATCACAGCGCACACGCGATGCTGCCGCTGGACGTCGCCAACGAGGCGATCGAGGCCGGCTGGGCCGAGCCGCACCCCGTCGCGCGCATGGGATTGATTCCCCCCAACGCCGTCATGCTGTACGCGCCTCGCGACGACGACGAGCTGGATGTCGTGGAGCGGCTGATCCGCGCCTCGCACGCGTTCGCGCGGCCCGCCTGAAGCGGCCTGGGGCCACCGCGCAGGTTTGACCCGCGTTGTCCCGGGCACGGTTTAGGTGTGAAGGCTTGCTGTCCACCTGGGGAGGGGTGCAACGGCCCTCCGGGGTACGAGGAGACGTGCGTGCTCTGGCGCTGCCGCCGCAGCGCACGCCCGGAGGCCAAGCGAGCCTTGAGGTTGTGGGAGCGCTTCACCGCGGCCCGGCTCGAGCACCGGTCCGGCTCCCAGCGGCGGTTCCTGCGACGCGCCTACGAGCGCGCCCGCGACCGGGCGGTACCGCCGTGGTCGCCAACGGCGGCCTGAGCGACGACGCTCCGGCTAGCCGACGTCGTCGTCGTCGTCGAACGACAGGCGAGCGCCCGTCTGCTCGCCGTCCTCGACGAACTGGCCGGTGGCGCGGCTGAGCGCAAACGTCAGCCGGCGTCCGTCGGAGGTGGCCACGACCAGCAGCCGCGCGTCGTCGCGCAGCTCCTCGATGACTCCGGCAACGCGGGCGTCGAGGAACGCCACGGTGACCGGAGCTCCCACCGTCGGCATGCGCCTGCTGGGCGACACGTCAGCGCTCTCTCACTGTTTCCGACTCCGCGTCTCGGGTAACCCACGGCCGTGGGAGGGAACATCATCCTCGCCGGGATCGTCGCCAAGGGCCTCGGCATCATCGCCGTCATCTTCGGCTTCGGCTTCCTCCTGGGAGTGGTCCTCACGATCGCCGTCGGCGCGCGCTTTCGCCGCGGCCGCGGCTGAGCGGGACCCGAGGGCGGAGGCTCAGCCCGCTTCGCTGGGCGCCGACGCCGGCGGCAGCGACGGCTCCACCCGAAGCAGCCGCGCCGGGCGCTCGGGCAGCCACCAGTTCCAGCGCCCGAACAGCGACACGACCGCGGGCACGAGCAGCGCGCGAATAACGGTGGCGTCCAGAAGGATGCCCGCCGCCAGCCCGGTGGCCAGCACCTTGACGTCGGTCTCCGGGCCCGACGCCAGCGCGGCGAACGCCAGGAACAGGATGATGGCCGCGCTGGTGACCAGCCTTCCCGTACGGCCGATGCCGCGCACCACCGCGGTGTCGGTGGAGCCGGTGGCGTCGTACTCCTCGCGCATGCGCGCGAGGATGAACACCTCGTAGTCCATGCTCAGCCCGAACAGGAAGGCGAACACCATCAGGGGGATCCACGCGTTGATCGAGCCCGTGGCCGCGATGCCCCACAGCAGGTGCGAGCCGTGGCCGTTCTGCCACACCAGGTCGAGCACGCCCCAGGCGGCGCCGACGCTGATGACGTTCAGCACCACCGCCTTGGCCGGCAGCAGCAGCGAGCGGAACGCCCGGGCAAGCAGGATGAACGTGATCACCGCGATCAGCACCAGCATCAGCGGGAAGTTGCCGTACACAGCCGAGATGAAGTCGTCGTTCTGCGACGGGATGCCGCCGAGACGTACGTCCGGGCCGGCATCGTGAGCGGCAGTTCGCACCCGGCTCAGGGTGTCGCGACCGGAGGCGGATCCGCCGTCGGCGGTGCCGAAGGCGTCGACCACGGCCAACCCCGGGCGACGCCACGCGGCATCGCGAGGCGCCACCGCGCCGTGCACGCCGTCGACGCGCCGGAGGGCCGAGGCGACCGCGTCCGGGCTGGTGCCGCCCTTCACGAGGGCCTCGTGCGGCAGCAGCGCGCCGGGTCCCAGGCCAGAGCGCTCGAGCGCCACCAGCCCGTTCTTCGCGTCGCCCTTCTTGGCCACCGTGTCGGCGTTGGGCAATCCCGGCTGCAGTGAGCTGGCGGCCGCTACCAGCGCGGCCAGCACCAGCACCGCGCCGATGACCGCCACCCCGCGGCGGCGGACCACCGCCGACGCCCAGCGCGTCCACGCGGCGCTGGCGCGGTCGTCGGTGCGCCGGTGCGGCCAGTCCAGCCGCGTCCCGACCTTGGACAGCACGACCGGCAGCAGGGTGACCGCGACGATCGTGGAGATCAGCGGGATCAGCATCCCCCCGTAGCCCACCGATCGCAGGAACGGGAGCGGCAGCGCCACGAGCGCCAGGAGCCCGATGGCCACCGTGGTGCCGCTGAACACCACGGCGCGACCAGCCGTCTCCATGGCGCGCACCACCGCCTCGTCCCCGGTCCGCCCGTGCGCTCGCTCCTCGCGCCATCGCACCACAACGAGCAGCGAGTAGTCGATGGCCACCCCCAGCCCGATCAGCGCCACCAGGAACTGCACGATCGGCGAGATGTCGGTGATCGTGGTCAGCCCCCAGATCACCAGGAAGGTGGTCATGATCGAGACGATGGCCATGACGATCGGGACGATGGCCAGGAACGACGCGAACACGAACACGAGGACGGCCAGGGCGCCCACGCCTCCCACCAGCGCCTCGACCAGGACGCCTGGCCCGTTGCCGCCGCCGCTCTGGCGTTGCAGCGCGTCGAAGCCGCTCAGGTGGACGGGCGCGCCGGCCACGGTGGCGCCGCGCGTGGCCGCCGCGGCGCGGTTGGCCGCCTTGGGGTTGTCGTTGAACGATTGGCTCGGATCGGGCGGCGGGTAGACCGTGGCAAACGTCGTGCGCCCGTCGCGTGACACGAACGCGCGATCTCCTGTGGAGCCGTACGACGCGATCCGGGCGCCAGGCAGCGCGCGAGCCAGGCGCGAGTCGATCCCCCGGAGGTCGGCTCGAACGCCGGGCGAGTCCACGGTCTTGCCGGCCGGCAGAGTGACCACCGGGACCAGCGGGGCGCTGTTGCCCCCCGTGCCGCGGAAGCCCCGCTCGATCTGGTTGTTGGTCACCCAGCCCTCCCTGCCGGGCACGGAGAACTTCTGCTTGAGCGCCTTGGTGGCCGAGCCGGCGGAGCCGATCCCGATCAGCGTCAGGACGATCCAGAAGCCCGCGACTAGGCGCTTGTGGGCGAGTACCCAGCGAGTGAGGGACGACAAGGACTTCCTCCGAGGAGCAGGGGCAGAGCCGAAAAAACCACGCGGCAGCGGTGCGAGTCACGTTAACAGCGCGTAGCTTTGAGCCCACATGGCCGACCAGAAGGACATCGACTTCAGCTACTCGCTGACGGACCGCGTTGTCCGGATGGCCCTGGGCGAGCTGGCCGACTTCAGCGGAGCCAAGTACGACGGCGACTTCTCGCTGAGCCTGGAGCAGGCGCAGCGTCGCAAGCACGACTACGTGGCCGAGCAGATCGGCATCGAGCCCGGCCGGCGCGTGCTGGACCTGGGGTGCGGCTGGGGCGGGCTGCTCAACTACATCCGCGACGTCGGCGCCGAGGGGGTCGGCGTGACGCTGTCCTCGGCGCAGCTCAAGTCCTGTCGCAGCCATGGCCTGGACGTCCACCTCCAGGACGCGCGGCAGGTGACCCGCGACACGTTCGGCCCGTTCGACGCCGTGGCCAGCCTCGGCGCCTTCGAGCACTTCTGCTCCCCGGACGAGTACGAGGCGGGGCGGCAGGAGGAGATCTACCGGGACCTGTTCGAGAACGTCGCCGGCGTGCTGCCCGACAAGGGCAGGTTCTACCTCCAGACGATGGTGTTCGGGCGCAACATGATCCCGGTGGAGGAGCTCGACCGCCACGCGCCGCGGGAGTCCGATGCCTGGTATCTGGCGATGATGCAGGCCGCGTTCCCCGGCTCATGGCTTCCCTTCGGACAGGAGCAGATCGTTCGCTGCGCCGAGCCCAGCTTCCGCCTGGTGTCGAGCCAGAGCGGCCGGCTGGACTACCTCGAGACCATCCGCCAGTGGGACAGCCGCACGCACGCGTGGAATCCGCGGATGGCGCTGCTCAAGCTGCGTCTGATCCCGCGCTGGCTTCGCAGCGCCGACTTCCGGTTCGCCTTCACATCGGGTGTCAGCTCGAACTACGTCTGCTTCGAGCGCGAGCTGATGGACCACTACCGCCTGGTCTTCGAGAAGGTCTGAGTCGCCGATGGCCTCCGAGATCACCCGGCGCTCCTTCGTCCGGGTCGCCGGCGCGGTCGGCCTGCTGGCGCTGGTGCCTCCCGCCCGGCTGGACGGGCTCCTCTCCGAGGCGCTGGCCGCCGGCCAGGCCGGCCGGTTCCTGAACGCGCACGAGATGGACACGCTGCGCGCCCTGTGCGACCGCCTGATCCCGGGCCCGCCCGAGGACCCCGACGCGGGCGCGCTGGACGCGCACGTGCCGGAGGCGATCGACCTGCTGCTCGGAGCGTTCGCGGTCAAGCCGCCGCTGATCCACGCGGGCGGGCCGTACTCCAACCGCGCGGGCTCGGGGCGCGACGACTTCGCCCACTTCGTACCGCTCGACCGCCACGCCGAGCTGGGCTGGCGGATCCGGCTGGAGGGCTCGCGCGGCATGCGGGAGCGCGAGTTCGCGGGCCCGGTGCGCGGCCTCCAGCAGGTCTACCGCGAGGGCCTGGCGCACCTCGACGAGCGCTCGCGCTCCACCTACGTACTGGACTTCGCGACGATCCCGGCGCCCGCCCGCGACCTGATCCTCTCCGACCAGGGCGACGACCGGGTGCAGGAGCTGGTGGGCGCCGCGTTCGCCAACGCGCTGGAGGCGATGTACGGCCCGCCGGAGTACGGCGGCAACCGCAACCTGGTCGGCTGGGGCTACACCAAGTGGCCGGGCGACCGCCAGCCGGACGGCTACACCGCCGCCCACGTCAGCGGTCCGTCCACCAGCGCGCGCAAGCTGGACGCCTCGGCGCTCGCATCGCTCGACCATTACCTGCCGGCCCTGGCCGGCCACCGCCCACCGCGAGAGGCGTTCTGGCGCCGCCGCCGGCGACTGTTGGGGCCATGAGCAAGGCCTCCGTCATCGTGATCGGGTCCGGCGCCGGCGGCAGCGTGGCCGCCTGGAGGCTGGCCAAGGCCGGCCACCCCGTCGTGGTGCTCGAGAAGGGGCGGAACGTCCTGCCCGGACTGGGCACCAAGCACGGCGTCGGCTCGCTGTTCGGGAACGACGAGGTGAAGGCCGGCCGCGCGTTCGAGAACCAGGACGAGCTGCTGGAGCCGCGCACGATGCGCACGCAGTCCGAGGCCGACCAGGGCGTGGATCGCTCGTTCGTGGGCGACGTGAACAACCTGCCGACGGTGGTCGGCGGCGGCACCGTGCACTGGGACGCCAAGACGCCGCGCTTCTGGCGCCAGGACTTCAAGGCGCGGTCGCTGTACGGGCCGATGCCCGACGCCAACGTCGAGGACTGGCCGCTGACCTACGACGAGCTGGCGCCGTTCTACGACCGCGTGGAACGGCGCCTGGCGGTGCAGGGCGACCGCTCGAAGATGCCCGCGTCCACGCTGGCGCAGGCGCCGCGCGCGCACCAGTTCCCGCAGCCGCCCAACCCGCCCATGTACGCGGGCAAGCTGCTGGCCCAGGGCGCCGCCTCGCTGGGCTACCAGGCGTACCCGTTCCCGCAGGCGGTGCACTCGCAGCCGCACGACGGCCATCCGGGCTGCAACTCCTGCGGCTTCTGCTCCGGCTTCGGCTGCCCCATCAACGCCCGCGGCGGCGCCGCGCTGTCGTTCCTGCACGACGCGATGCGCGCCGGCGCCCAGCTGCGCCCGCGCTCGTTCGTCTACCGGATCCACAGCTCACGCGACGGGAAGCACGTCCGCGGGGTGTCGTATCTGGACGCGAAGGGCCGCCGCCGCACCGAGCACGCGGACGTCGTGATCGTGGCCGGCTCGGCCATCGAGACGGCGCGGCTGCTGCTCCTGTCGGCCACCTCCAAGCACCCGCACGGGCTTGGCAACCGGTCCGGCCAGCTCGGTCGCAACCTCATGTTCCACTTCTTCAGCCTGGGCATCGGGTTCTTCACCGAGGACGTGCACGCGTGGGAGGGCCCCAGCACGACCTTCACGATCGACGACTTCGTGGGCCCGGACCGCGGGGCGGCCGCTTCCAACGCCGGCCTGCCGTACCTCAAGGGCGGCATCTGCGAGGTGGGCGGCACGCTGATGCTGATGGACGAGGCGGCGCTGTACGCGGCGCCACCCAACTCGTTCGGCCGCAAGCACAAGGACCTGATGCGCACCTCGCCGTTCCGCGCGCACCTGGCGGGGATGTCGATGGTCGGCGAGGACATGCCACAGGAGCGCAACCGCGTGGACCTCGATCCGAAGATCCGCGAC